>JBDHZJ010000299.1:0-3954 GCA_039811825.1 Propionicimonas sp. | reverse complement strand
GTTCATTCCCGACCACCGTGACCGTGCCGCCGGGCGTTACGCTGTCGCGCGTGCCGAGACCTGCGAACCCGCGTCCGCCCGCCGTGGTGGTGGCCGTCGGCGGCGCCGCCCTCGTGGGCATCGCACTGGCCGTGCTGGGCGTGGCGTCGTTCACCTCCGGCCACGGCGAGTTCAGCGGGGGAGTGGCGCTGCTGCTGGTCGGCTACGGGATCGGTATGGTCGCCGCGGCCTGGGGGCTGTGGCGGCTGAGCGTGTTCGGACGCGGTCCGATCGTGGCGCTGTCGCTGCTGAACGTCGCCGCCGGCTTCAGCGTCGCCGAGTCCGCACCGTGGGTGTGGCTGTTCGTCGCCGTCTCCGCGATGACGGTCGTGGCCGCGGCCCTCCCGGCCACGAGCCGGGCGTTGCACCTGCGTCGCGGGGACGCGGACGTCACACCAGCCGACGGGCCCCCGCCGACGGACGCGCCAGGAACGTGACCGGCTCGTCGAGCCCGGCGGACGCGAACGCGTCCCGCACGGCCGCGGCGGTGTTGTCGACCCGGTCGGCGCCGACGAGCGCGAGCACACAACCGCCGAACCCGCCGCCGGTCATCCGGGCGCCCAGCGCGCCGGCGCCGAGCGCGGTCTCGACCGCGAGGTCGACGCTGGTCTCGGTGATCTCGTAGTCGTCCCGCATGGACGCGTGTGAGGCGGTCATCAGCCGGCCGAGTTCGGCGTAGTCGCCCGCGGCGAGCGCCGTCATCGCGTCCAGCACCCGCTGGTTCTCGGTGACCACGTGGCGTACCCGGCGGGCCTCCAGCTCGGGCAGTCGGGCGAGGGCGGCGTCGAGGTCGGTGACATCGCGCAGCGCCGCGACGCCGAGGATCCGGCTGGCGTCCTCACAGCTCGCCCTGCGGGCGGCGTACTCGCCGTCCACATGGCTGTGCCGGGTGCGGGTGTCGACGACGAGGATCTCCAGGCCGGCCGCCGTCACCGCCAGCGGTACCTGCCGGGTCTCGAGCGTGCGGCAGTCGAGGAACAGCGCGTGGTCGGCCTCGCAGAGCGTGGACGCGGCCTGGTCGAGCAGCCCGGTGGGCGCGCCCACATAGGCGTTCTCCGCGACCCGGGCGAGCTTCGCCCGGTCCATCGGCGCGATGTCGAGGCCGTTCAGGTCGACCAGCGCGGTGAGCACCGCGCACTCGATCGCCGCGGACGACGACAGCCCGGCGCCGAGCGGGACGTCCGAGGTGAGCACGAGGTCGGCCCCGGCCACGACGTGGCCCGCCTCCCGCAACGCCCAGACCACGCCGGCGAGGTAGGAGTGCCAGCCCGGCGTGCCGGGCACGAGCCCGTCGTCCCCGACCTCGACGGTCTCGTCGAGATCCACCGAGCGGAACCGCCACCGGCCGTCCTCGCGCCGGGCCGCGGCCACGCACGCGGCCTGCGGCAGCGCGAACGGCAGCACGTAGCCGTCGTTGTAGTCGGTGTGCTCCCCGATCAGGTTGATCCGTCCGGGGCCCGCCCAGACGCCCTCGGGCGCAGCGCCGGTGAGCGCGGTGAACGCGTCGATCGCCTGCTGGGTGAGCACGTCAGTCCTCCTCGTCGTCGAGGCGAGCCAGCCAGGTGGCCAGCCGCTCCACGGCATTCTCGTGCTCCGGATGCAGGTCGACGAACAGGCTGAGCTTTTCGGACAGCCAGGCGAAGCTGACCTCCTCCTCGCCGCGCCGGTCGGCGAGCTCCTCGATGCCGCGGTCGGTGAAGTACATCAGTCGGCCAGGGCACGGGCGAGCAGCTCGGCCTCCTGGGCCTGGTGCACCTTCACCGAGCCCACCGACGGCGCGGACGCCGCGGGGCGGGTCACTCCGGTGAGGTTGAGCTCGTAGCCGGGCAGGAAGGCCGCGACCGCGCTCGGCAGGTGCAGCTTCAGGAACCACCAGGCACCCTGGTTCTCCGGCTCGTCCTGCACCCAGCGCACGTCGCTCACCTGCGGGAACTTGGCCAGCTCGGCGGCCAGTTCACGGGCCGGCAGCGGGTACAGCCGCTCCAGCGGCATGATCGCCACCTGGTCGTCGAGGCCCGCCTCCGCGCGCGCCTGCGTGAGCTCCCATCGGATCTTCCCCGAGCACAGCACGATGCGCTGCACCGTCTTCGGGTCGGCGATCGTCGGATCGCCCATCGCCGGCTGCCAGCGGCCCTGCAGGAACTCCGAGCGGGGTGAGGTCGCGAACTTCGAGCGCAGCATCGACTTCGGGGTGGCGATCACCACGGGCCGGTGCCAGTTCACGTACGCGTGGGTGCGCAGGAGATGGAAGTAGCTGGCCGGCGTGGACGGCTGGCAGACCGCGAGCGCCCCCTCCGAGCACAGCGTGAGCCAGCGCTCGATCCGGGCGGACGAGTGGTCGGGCCCCTGGCCCTCGTAGCCGTGGGGGAGCAGCAGGACGACGCCCGACTTCTGCGTCCACTTCGCGTTGCCGGCGGCGATGAACTCGTCGGCGATCGTCTGGGCACCGTTGGCGAAGTCGCCGAACTGGCCCTCCCACAGCACCAGCGCCTCCGGCGCGGCCACCGAGTAGCCGTACTCGAAGCCCATCGACGCGTACTCGCTGAGCAGGGAGTCGAACACGTGGAAACCGCCCTGGTCGGGCGTGAGGTGCTTCAACGGCACGTAGGCGCGGTTGTTCACCCGGTCGATCACGGCCGCGAAGCGCTGGCTGAACGTGCCCCGGCGGCTGTCCTGGCCGACCAGTCGCACCGGGCGTCCCTCCATCACCAGCGAGCCGAACGCGAGCAGTTCCGCGGTCGCCCAGTCGATGGGGCCGTTGCGGATGTTGTCGGCCCGGCGTTCGAGCTGCGGCAACACCTTCGGGTGCACGGTGAAGCCCTCGGGGAAGGTGAGGTGGGCGGCGGCCACCGCCTCCATCTGCTCCTCGGTGATCGCGGTGCCGCGGTCCTTGCCCAGCTTGGCCGGGTAGTACGGCACCCTGCGGTAGCCCTCGTCGTCGGACTCGGCCGCTTCGCGCACCTCCCGGAACACGCTCTCGAGGCGCTCCCGGAAGCGGGCGATGACGGCCTCGGCGTCGTCGGTGGAGATGTCGCCACGCCCGATCAGCGCCTCGGTGTAGAGCTTGCGCACGCTGCGCTTCTGCTCGATCAGGTCGTACATCAGCGGCTGGGTGAAGCTGGGGTCGTCACCCTCGTTGTGCCCGCGACGCCGGTAGCAGACCAGGTCGACCACGACGTCCTTGCCGAACCGCTGCCGGAAGTCGAACGCGACCTGCGCGACCCGGGCGACCGCCTCGGGGTCGTCGCCGTTCACGTGGAAGACCGGGGCGCCGACGGCCTTGGCGACGTCGGTCGAGTAGACCGAGGAGCGGGACTCGATCGGGGCGGTGGTGAAACCCACCTGGTTGTTCACGACGAGGTGCACCGTGCCGCCGGTCTTGTAGGCGCGCAACTGGCTCATCTGCAAGGTCTCGTAGACCACGCCCTGGCCGGAGAAGGCCGCATCGCCGTGCAACAGGATCGGCATCACCGGCCAGCCGGGAACCTTGCCGATCCGGTCGATCTTCGCCCGCGCGATGCCCTCGACGACCGGGTCGACGGCCTCGAGGTGGGACGGGTTCGCCGCGACCGAGGTCTTGATGGTGCGTCCCGACGCCGCGGTGAACTGGCCCTCCGCGCCCAGGTGGTACTTCACGTCGCCGCTGCCCTGGGTGAGCCGCGGGTCGTAGTTGCCCTGGAACTCCCGGAAGATCTGGCTGTAGGACTTGCCGACGATGTTGGCCAGCACGTTCAGCCGGCCGCGGTGCGGCATGCCGATGATGACCTCTTCGAGGCCGGAGTCGGCCGCGCGTTCGCACAACTCGTCCAGGAACACGATCGTCGACTCGCCGCCCTCGAGCGAGAACCGCTTCTGGCCGACGAACTTGGTCTGCAGGAAGGTCTCGAAGATCTCCGCCTCGTTCAGCTTGTCGAG
>JBDHZJ010000298.1:0-3960 GCA_039811825.1 Propionicimonas sp. | reverse complement strand
GAGCTGGCCGTCGAGCAGGCGCACGTGGACCTCGTCTACGAGCACCTCGAGCAGGCCACCCGGTCGGCCCGCAAGGTCGCCTCCCAGGGCCAGGACCTGTACCGCTCCGATCGCGAGACGTGGGTCCGCGAGGAGGACGGCACCGCCCTGTTCGAACGCGACGCGTTCGCGTTCCAGGCCGCCCGGCGGCTCGCGATCCTGGACGCGGAGCACGAGGGCCTGGTGTTCGGCCGGCTCGACCACACCGACGGCGAGATCCGCTACATCGGCCGGATCGGGGTGCGGGACGCCGACTACGAACCGCTGGTGATCGACTGGCGGGCGCGCGCAGCCGAACCGTTCTACCGGGCCACGGCCACCGACCCGATGGACGTGGTGCGCCGCCGGGTGCTGCGCTGCCGCAACGACATCGTGATCGGCATCGAGGACGACCTGCTCGACGACGACCACGGCCGCGACGACCTGGTGATCATCGGCGAGGGCGCCCTGATGGCGGCCCTGAAGCGGGCCCGTGGTGCGCACATGCGCGACATCGTGGCCACCATCCAGGCCGAGCAGGACGAGGCGATCCGCGCCGACCACACCGGCGTCACCGTCATCTCCGGCGGTCCCGGCACCGGCAAGACCGTGGTCGCCCTGCACCGGGCGGCCTACCTGCTCTACTCGAACCGGCGCCGGTTCGAGCGGGGCGGCATCCTCGTGGTCGGCCCGTCAGGGCTGTTCATGGACTACATCGAGCGCGTGCTGCCGTCCCTCGGCGAGGACTCGGTCACCCTGCGCCCGATCGGCGGGGTCGCCTCGGACACGCTCGGCTTCACCGCGGCCCGGATCGACGCGGCGGGGGCGGCCGCGATCAAGGGCAGCCTGCGGATGGTGCCGCTGCTGAAGCGGCTGGTGAACCTGCCGCTGCTGGACGCCGGCGCCGAGCAGCCGCCGCTGCGGGTGACGGTGAAGGGCGAGGCGCTCACGCTGGACGCGGCCACGCTGGGCCGGATCCGGCGCGACGTGCTCACCCGGACGAAGGCGAACGCCGGCCGGGCCGCCGCGGAGGCCGCGGTGATGGACGCACTGTTCGAGCGGCTGCCGGCCGAGCTGGAACTCGACCGGGACGTGATGGTCGAGCTGGTCGGCGACTCCGCGGCCTACCGGATGTTCCTGCAGGCCTGGTGGCCCGACCTGACCGCGACCGACGTGCTGCGCCGGCTGGCGTCGCCGCGGGTGGTCGCCCGGATCGGCGAGGGCATCCTGGACGGCGCGGAGCAGGCCGCCCTGGCCGCGTCCTACGCGTTCGACGACTGGTCGGTCGCCGACGTGGCGCTGCTCGACGAGCTGGTCGCGATGATCGGCCCCGTCGCGTCCGAGGAGGCAGAGGAGCCGCTGCTGTTCCTGCCGGACGGCACCGAGGTCACCGAGGTGGTCACGACAGCGGACCGGCTCCGGGACATCCGCGAGTTCGACCCGCACGCGGACGCGCACGACACGTTCGCGCACCTGCTGGTGGACGAGGCCCAGGACATCAGCCCGATGCAGTGGCGGATGCTGCGCCGCCGGGGCACTCAGGCGAGCTGGACGATCGTGGGCGACCCGGCGCAGAGCAGCTGGCCCGACCTGGCCGAGACGGAGACCGCGCTGGCCGACCTGATCGGGTCGGCGCCGCACCGGGACTTCCGGCTGTCGACCAACTACCGCAGCCCTGCCGAGGTGTTCGAGTTCGCCGCGCAGATCGTGCTGCGCGACTTCCCGCAGGCCGACCTGCCCGTGGCCGTCCGCTCGACCGGCATCGAGCCGGAACTGCTGGCGGTGCCGGAGGCGGCGCTGGAACGGCGGCTCGACGAGAAGCTCGCCGAACTGGCCGGCCTTGTGGAGGGCACGATCGGGGTGATCGTGGCGCCGTCACGGCTCTCGTCGCTGGCCGTCGCAGACCTCGCGTCCACCCGGGAGCACGCCGAGCGGATCTCGTTCGTCAGCCCGCTGAACGCGAAGGGCCTGGAGTACGACGCCGTCGTGGTGGTCGGCCCCGACGAGATCGTCGCGGAGTCCCCCGGCGGCACGCGGGTGCTCTACGTCGCCCTGACCCGTCCCACGCAGCGCCTGGTCACCCTCGACATCGGCGACGCCGGAGCCTGGCGCGCGTCCCTGAGCTGAGCCGGACCAAATTGGGGACGGTTCCTTACTCGGTCCACGCCAGGGGTGGACCGAGTCAGGAACCGTCCCCGACTCGGTCCGGGTGCGGCGGGATCTCGCGGAGCCGGGCCAGGATCTCCGCGGTCGCCCTCGAACGGTTCTGCGTGTAGAAGTGCAGACCGGGCGCGCCGCCGGCGAGCAGCCGGTCGGACAGCTCGGTGGCGATCTCCAGCCCCACCGCGCGAACGGCGGACGGGTCGTCCGCGACCGCCTGCAGCCGGGCCACCACGGACGCCGGCAGGTCCGCGCCGGACAGGGTCGCGAACCGCTCGATCTGGCGGAGGTTCGTCACCGGCATGATCCCCGCGACGATCGGCAACCCGCAGCCGAGCGCGCGCACCCGCTCGACCAGCCGGAAGTAGGCGTCGGCGTCGAAGAACAGCTGGGTGATCGCGAACTCCGCCCCGGCCTGCTCCTTCTCGGCCAGCAGGCGGGCGTCCAGGTCGAAGTCGAAGTGCTCGGGGTGGCCGTCGGGGAACGCGCCCACGCCCACGCAGAAGTCGCCGCTGGCCTTGACCAGCTCGACCAGCCGGGTGGCGTTGTCCAGGCCCTCGGGGTGCCGCTGCCAGGGCGCGGACGGACCGCCGGGCGGGTCGCCGCGCACCGCGAGGATGTGCCGGACGCCCGCGTCCGCGTAGGCCGCGATGGCGCCGCGGAGCTCGTCGACCGACTGGCTCACGCAGGTGAGGTGGCCCATCGTGATCGCCGTGGTCCGCTCCCGCACCAGCCGGGTCGCGGCCACCGTCCGGGCGCGGCTGGAGCCGTTCGCGCCATAGGTCACCGAGATGAAGTCCGGGTGCAGCGGCTCCAGCGCGGTGATCGCGTCCAGCAGCTGCGCCTGGCCCGGATCGTCCTTCGGCGGGAAGAACTCGAACGACATCGTCGGGTGGTCCCGCTGGGCGAGGACGTCGGCGATGGTGGGTTCGGGTCCGGGCATGCGGGCAAGGCTAGGGCAGCGTCCGGGCGGCCGGGAGTCTAGGCTCAGACCGTGGTCAACCTGGACGCCGCCGACCCGTTGTCGGCCCCGCTGCGCGAGGCCGTCGGCGCGGAGCTGACCCGCTTCCTGGACGCCCGCGGCCGCGCCCTCGCCGAGCTGGGCCCCGAGACCGCCGACCTGGTCGGCCTCGCCGCCGCGTTCACCGCGGGCGGCAAGCGGCTGCGCCCGGCGTTCTGCTGCTGGGGCTACCTCGCCGCGGCCGGCGGCACCGCGGTGCCCGACGACGTCCTGCGGGCGGCGGCGAGCCTCGACCTGCTGCACGTCAGCGCGCTCGTGCACGACGACGTGATGGACGCCTCCGACACCCGGCGCGGGCTGCCGTCCGCGCACGTCCAGCTGGCCGCGGGCCACGCGTCCGCCGGCCGCCGGGGCAGCGCCGAGGAGTTCGGCCGGGCCGGGGCGATCCTGCTCGGCGACCTGCTGCTGATGTGGTCGGTCGAGCTGTTCAACTCCTGCGGGGCTCCGGAGGCGGCGCTGGCGGCCGCGCAGCCACTGATGGCGGCGGTGCGGTCCGAGGTGACCGGCGGGCAGTACCTCGACATCACCGCGCAGACCCGCGAACCGCTGGACGCGCGCCGCGACTCCGCTTCCGTGCTCGCCCAGGTGCGGCGCGTCGTGGAGTACAAGACCGCGCGGTACACCGTCGTCCGCCCGCTGCAGGTCGGGGCAGCGCTCGGCGGGGCGTCCCCCGAGCTGCTGGACGCGCTGGCCGGCTACGGCTCGCCGCTGGGCCGGGCGTTCCAGTACCGCGACGACGTGCTGGGCGTGTTCGGGGACGC
>JBDHZJ010000297.1:0-3991 GCA_039811825.1 Propionicimonas sp. | reverse complement strand
GAGGAGTACGCGGTGGTGAGCTGCTACAACTCGCTGAAGGTGCGCGGCGGCGCGCACAGCCTGGTCCGGCTGAACCTGAAGGAGGCCGTGGCCCGGCACGTCGGCGGGCTGGACGCGTTCTGCGACGAGGCGCTGCCGCACTGGGTGGAGCTGACCGCGGAACTCGGCGAGGCGAGGATCCGCTCGCTGGTCGAGGACCAGGGCTTCTTCGAGTCGCACTTCCTGGCCACCGAGGGCCTGATCGACCTCGACCGGTTCTCGCTGATGTTCGGCATCTTCGGGCTGGCCGAGTGCGTGAACGAGCTGATGGCCCGCGACGGCGCCCCGGAGACCCGCTACGGCCACGACGACCGGGCGAACGAGGCGGCGTGGACGATCACCCGGCGGGTCGCGGAACTCGTCGCGTCCCGCCCGCTGCCCTACTGCGGCGGCGGTGGCGGCTTCGCCTACCTGCACTCGCAGAGCGGTATCGACCTCGACCTGGACACCACGGCCGGCACCCGGCTCCCGGTCGGCGACGAGCCGGGGCTGCGCGAGCACATCGCGGCCTGCGCACCGCACCACGCGCTGTTCGCCGCCGGCATCTCGGACATCTTCCACGTGGACGAGACCGTCACCGCGAACCCGCAGGCGATGGTGGACGTGATCCGCGGCGCGCTCGAGGTGGGCATGCGGGACTTCACGTTCAACCTCGATTCCAACGAGTTCATCCGGATCACCGGCTACCTGGTCCGCAAGTCCGACCTGGTCGGGATCGAGGAGCACGGCGCCCGGCACTCCAGCGACTACCTGGCCGCGACGGCCGAGGTCAACCACACGGTGACCACCCGCGCGGTCAAGCGCGTGACCGCGGCCGAGTTGAGCCCGCGGTTGTGAAACGGTCCCTGAGGAGCCCGTCCCTGAGCCTGCGAACCACCCCCCTGAACCGCTCCCTGAGGAGCCCGTCCCTGAGCCTGCGAACCACCCCCCTGAACCGCTCCCTGAGGAGCCCGTCCCTGAGCCTGCGAAGGGACGGGCGTCACGAAGGGCCCCGACGATGAAGGACGCGCTCTCCACGGGCCTGGTCAACAACACCATCGAGTTCTCCGCGGTCGACGGCCCCGGCAACCGGTTCGTGGTGTTCACCCAGGGCTGCAACCTCGACTGCGTGGCCTGCCACAACCCGTACACCATCAACCCCTGCATCGACTGCGGCGACTGCGTCGCGACGTGCCCGTCCGGCGCGCTGAGCCTGGACACCGCCGGGAAGGTGGTCTGGGACGCGGCCACCTGCGCCGGCGGGGACACCTGCATCGACGTCTGCGAGTACGACTCCACGCCGAAGGCCCGGACGCTGGCGGTGGCCGACCTGGTCGGACAGCTCCGCCCGGCGGCACCGTTCCTCTCCGGGGTCACGGTCTCCGGCGGGGAGGCCACGCAGCAGCCGGCGTTCGTCCGCGCGTTGTTCGCCGCGGTGAAGGCGGAGTTCGGCCGGCTGACGTGCTTCGTGGACACCAACGGCGACGTCGAGGCGTCCACCTGGGACCTGCTCGACGACGTGCTGGACGCGGCGATGGTCGACCTGAAGTGCCTCGACGACGACATCCACCGGCGGATCACCGGGGCGTCGAACGCGCGGGTGCTGGAGTCGATCCGGCTGCTCGCTGCCCGCGGGAAGCTGTACGAGGTGCGGCTGCTGCTCCTTGCCGGGGTGAACGACGCCGAGGACCTGCTGGCCCGGACCGGGCGCTGGCTCGCGTCCGTCGACCCCCGGATGCGGGTGAAGGTGATCGGCTTCCGCGACCACGGCGTCCGGCCGTCCCCGGTGCCGCTGCGCGAGCCCACCCCTGCGCAGCGTGCCCACTACGCCGACGTGCTCCGGGCCCACGGCGACTTCGACGTCGTGGTGGTCTGATCAGTCCCGGTCGCGCTTGACCACCAGCGCGATCAGTTCGCGGCTGCAGCCGAGCGCGGCGGCGAGCGCGCCGTAGGACCAGCGCTGCGGGTCTTCGGCGCGTAATCGCCGGATCAGGGCGTCCCGCTCCGCGCGCTGCCTGGCAGCGAGTTCGTCCGCCTCGATCGCCCTGCGGTGGAGTTCCCGTGCCCGCGCGACCCGCGCGTCCGAGGTGCCCCCGGAACGGCGAGAGGCGGCACCCCGCCGGGGGGTGCCGCCTCCTGCGGCCTCAGCCACGGGCGAACTCCGTGATCAGGTTCGGCACCGCTGCGTCGAACCCTGCGATGTCGAGCATGCCCGCGTCGTCGGGGTCGGCGATGCTGAACCCCGTCGCCGTCATGCCGACCACCACCAGCTTCGCCGGGATCCCGGTCTGCTCGCGGTACGCCCGCAGTGCCTGGTGCGGGTGCACGTCGCCCGCCCAGGTCTCGTTGTCGGTGTACACCACGAAGGTGTCCACCTCGAGACCCTTGCGGGCCGCGTGCAGCATCGGCAGCGCGCAGTCCGTGCCGCCCATCGGCATCGCGTCGACCACGGCCAGCGCGTCGTCCAGCCGGCGCCGCGGCGAGATCGCCAGCGGCTTCAGCACGGCGTCGCGCCAGGTCAGGCCGGCGGCGAAGCCCACCGCCGATGCCGACGGCTCGGTGGCGAGCTGCACCAGCGCGAGCGCCGCCGACGCCTCCCGCGCCGTGATCGGCATGCCCGAGATGGGCACGCCCATCGAGCCGGACACGTCGACCGCGAGCAGCGTTCGCCGACCGGACTGCTCGACCGCACCGAAGGCCGCGTAGAACGCAGCGTCCAGCGCGTCGGCGACCGCCTGCGTCGGCGTCCACTCCCCCGCTCCGCGCGCCGAACGCCCGGAGGCGTAGGTGCGCTGGGCGACCAGGACGTTCACCGGGTGCACCCGCGCAGCCCGCAGCCGCCCGGGGTCGGTGAGCTGCGCCACGACCTCGCCGGTGCGCCCACCGAGGTCGGGGAGCATCCCCAGCCGGGTCAGCCGCGGCAGCTGGCGCATCAGCGCGGTCTGCGGGACGCCCGTGTCGAGCAGCGCGTCCCACACCTCCACCTCGCCGAGTGCCGGGTCTGGCAGCATCTCCCAGCTGAGCCCGTACTCGCGCACGAGTCGTGCCCAGGTGGGCGCGTCGGTCGCCTCCTGCGCGGCGGTGAAGCCCTCCACCAGGCGCGGCACCTCGGTGCCGACCGTCCCGCGGACGACCCAGTCGAAGGTGTCCTTCAGCGCCGGCACGGCCGTCGCCGGGTGCGCCAGCCGGAGCAGGTCGCGGTGCGACCAGCCGTCCCGCTGGCGGTACTTGACCACCTGGTAGGCGAGCTGGTCGGCGTCCCTGGTCGTGTACCAGTCCCCGACCGCGCGCCGCAGGCCGCGACCCCAGCCGCGGAACTGCTCCACGTAGCCGGCGAAGGTGAACAGGTGGGTGCCCGTCCGGGCCACCCGCGGCAGCGCGGCGAGCGCCGCGGGAGCGGCGTCCGGCACCGACGTGGCGTAGGCCAGGGCGAACAGCGCGGGGTTCTGCTTCGGCGCGGCACCGCGGGTGGACACGTCCACGATCGCGGCGACCAGCGCCTCCGGGTCGTCCGCCGCCAGCCGGGTGAGCACCGCGGCGTTCTCCAGCGCCAGCGCACGGTCGGACGCGTAGTACGTGCCGCCGTCGACGCCGAGGGTGAGGAACCGACGCAGCCGGGCGATGTCGTCCAGCTCGAAGGTGTAGCCACCTGCCGAGTTCTCGACCTGCCGGGGGTCGGCGGGCCGGCTCTGCGGCGTCAGCCGCGAGTTGATCCAGTTCAGTACGTCCATCGGTTCCTCCTTCCTGGTGCGTGGGCGGGGACGGGCGTGTCGTGCACACCGGTGGTCCGGCCGGAGCCGGACTGGCGTGATACGCCTCCGTGACAGGGATAACCGGCCTGCTCCGGCCCGTCCCCGCTGACGCGTGGTGGGGCAGCGGGCGTGTCGTGCCCTCCGTTCCGGGGATCGAACCCGGTGACACCAGATAACCGAAGGGCTCCGGCCCGCTGCCTGAAGCGGCCCGGGCGGACGTG
>JBDHZJ010000296.1:0-3997 GCA_039811825.1 Propionicimonas sp. | reverse complement strand
CCCGACGGCCGGTTCCTCGGCTCGATCCGTCCCACCGGTGTGCGGCCCGGGTTCACCCAGAAGTTCGACGACCTCGGCATCACGCTCTCACCGAGCGTCTTCGGCACGGGCCAGCTGTGGTCGGCGGGGAGGCACTGATGGGTGCCTTCTTCGCCTCCGGCGCGGCACTCACCCTCGGCTGGGTCCTGCTCGGGGCGTCCGCCCTGGCCATGACCGTGCTGGTCACGCTGCCGAGCAACCGGCTGCCGATCGAGCGCCGCCGTCCCGGCACCAGGCCGCGCGGCTCGGGCATCGAACGGGTCGCGAACGCGGCCACGGACACCGTCGAGCGGTTCATGCGCGGACGCAGCGGGTCGCTCGACGCGATCCTCGAGGAGTCCGGCGTGGAGACGCCCGCGAAGGACCTGATCGTGATCGTGGGCGCCGCCTCGCTGGCGTGCTTCGCGTTCGGGCTCGTCCTCGGCCAGGGCGTGATCGGCCTGCTGCTCGCACTGCTCTGCCCGATCCTGGGCCGGATGTGGCTCTCGATGCTCGCCGACCGGCGACGCAAGGCGTTCGGCAAGCAGCTCGACGAGACCCTCCAGATGATGGCCGGCAGCCTGCGGGCGGGCTACAGCCTGCCGCAGGCGGTGGGCACCATCGCCCAGGAGGCCGCCAAGCCCATGTCCCAGGAGTTCGCCCGCGTGACCAACGAGACCCGCGTGGGCCGCGGGATGATCGACGCGCTCAACGACGTCGCCACCCGGATGCGCAACGAGGACTTCTACTGGATCACCCAGGCCATCGGGATCAACCGGGAGGTCGGCGGCAACCTGGCCGACGTGCTCGACACGGTCAGCAAGACGATCCGCGAGCGCAGCCAGATGAAGCGGCAGGTCGCCGCGCTGGCCGCCGACGGCAAGCTGTCCGCGATCATCCTGATGCTGCTGCCGTTCGTCGTCACGCTGTTCCTGTTCGTGACGAACCCCGAGTACATCATGCGCCTGTTCACCGACCCGCTCGGCTGGATGATGCTCGGAGCGGGTGTGATCATGCTCGGCATCGGCGGCTTCTGGCTGACCAAGGTCATCAACCTCAAGTACTGAAAGGGGGAAGCTGTGCAAGCGAATCCGATTTTCGCGCTGGTCCTGTTCACCGTGGGCTTCGGCATCCTGCTCTGGTTCCTCTTCGGAGGCGCTTCGAGCAACCGCAAGCAGGCCCTCGCGAACCTGCGCCGGCAGGCCGAGAAGAAGCCGCCGGCGGCACCGCAGGCGACGGCCAGTCCCGAGGCCCGGCGCGGTGGCCTGACCGCCGCCGTGCGCAAGGCGGCACCCGCGCCGCTGATGCGGACGATCAACAAGTTGTGGGCCGGCGCCGGCCGTCCCGAGGACAATCCCCCGGAGCGGATCGTCGCGATGATGGCCGTGATGGGCCTGGTCGGCGCGCTGATCGGCGTGATGGTCTCCCGGGCGATCGCCCCGCCGCTCGGCCTGCTGATGGGCCTCGGCGTCACCGCGCTCGCCTTCTTCTTCCCGATGGTCCGGCTGCACAGTGCCGGGGCCGCCCGCAAGGAGGCCATCAAGCGGCAGTTGCCCGACACCCTCGACCAGATGAGCATCGCGGTGAACGCGGGCCTCGGCTTCGACGCGGCGATGATGCGGGTGGCCAAGAACGGCAAGGGCGAACTGGCCGGCGAACTGGTCCGGACGCTGCAGGACATCCAGGTCGGCCAGACCCGTCGAGCGGCCTACGAGGACCTGGCCGAGCGCACCGGGGTCGAGACGCTGCACCGGTTCGTCCGCTCGATCATCCAGGCCGAGGCCTACGGCATCGCCCTGTCCGACGTGCTGACGACCCAGGCCGACGAACTGCGCCTGGAACGGCGCCAGTACGCCGAGCGCAAGGCGATGGAGATCCCGGTCAAGGTCGTGTTCCCGCTGATCCTGTTCATCATGCCCGCCATGTTCATCGTCGTGATGGGGCCGGGTGTGATCGGCATCATCAAGGCGTTCGGCGGCATGGGCTGAGCGGATGTCCGTACTGATCTGTGCGCTGCTGGCCGGCGTCGCGGCCTGGGCCCTGACCGGGTTCATGCGGCGCAGTGCGACCTCCGACGCGCGGATCCTGCGCAGTTGGGTGCACGTACCGGTGGCCGCCGTGCTCGGCGGGCTGGCGGGGCTGGCGTCCAGCTGGGCGGAGATGCTCGCCTTCGTGGTGCTCGCGGTGGGCGCCGGCCTGCTCGTCGTGGTCGACTTCGCCGAGGAGCGGCTGCCCGACGTGATCGTGCTGCCGCTGCTCGGGGCCACGCCCGTCCTGCTCACGATCGCCGCGTGGACGACCGGCGCCTGGGGCTCGCTGGTGCGGGCCCTGGTCGCCGCGGTCGCCCTGTTCGTCCTCTACTTCGTGATGGCGTACTTCTCCCCCGACCTGGGCTTCGGCGACGTGAAGCTGATCGCCATCGCCGGCCTGTTCCTGGGCTGGTTCGGCTGGGGAGCCGTCGTGCTGGGCGCCTGCCTGGGCTGGGTGACCTACTCCGTGCCGGGGTTCGTGCGCATGTTCACGGCCCGGAAGGGTGAGCGGGGCTCGCTCCCGCTCGGACCGTTCATCATCCTCGGCGCGGTGCTCGGCGTGTTCTGGGCGGGCGCCTTCCTGCCCTGGTAGGCGCCGGGGTGGACCGAGTAAGGAACCGTCCCCGACTCGGTCCGGACCGGATTGGGGACGGTTCCTTACTCGGTCCACCCTGGTGATCAGGGCTGGTCGGGGTCCATCGCCTGGTCGAGCCTGAGCAGCCGTGGCGGCGCCTGGTCGCCCGACTGGCGCCGGCTGACCAGCACGTCGCAGTGGGCGTGCTCGACCAGCTGGCCGGTGACCGAACCCAGCAGCAGGCCCGAGAACCCGCCCAGGCCACGCGTGCCCACCACGATCAGCCGGGCGGTCTCCGAGGCCCGGAGCAGTTCGCGTCCGGCCGCGCCGTGGGGCACCTGGTAGCTCACCTCCACGTCCGGGTACTCCGCGACCGCGGCGGCCGTCGCAGCCTTCAGCTCGGCGAGCACGGCCTCGGCGAAGTCGTCCACCGGGGGCACGAAGCCCGGCTCCCAGGTCTTCGGACGGGGCGCGTTGCTGATCGTCCAGGCGCGGACGATCTGCGCGGGGGCGCCGAGCTTCGTCGCGAGCAGGAGCCCCTTGCGGACGGCCTCCGCGGAGAAGTCGGACCCGTCGTAGCCGATCACGATCGGTGCGGTATCCATACCTGACCTTACCCAACGGTTGGGCGCGGCGGAGGACAATGGGGGCAAGGAGGAGCCGCCCATGAAGATCCTGATCGTCGGTACCGCAGGCCGCGATTTCCACGTCTTCCACACCCTGTTCCGCGACGAGCCAGATCATCAGGTGGTCGCCTTCACCTCCGCCGACATGGTGCCGGGCCGTTCCGGGCGCTACCCGGCCTGCCTCGCCGGCCCGAACTACCCCGCCGGGGTGCCGATCCTGCCCGAGGACGACCTCGAGCGGATCATCAGCGAACACGGCGTCACCCATGTCGTGTTCGCCTACTCCGAGATCGGCTGCGCGGGCGTGGCCAGCCTTGCCGCGCGGGTGCTCGCGTCCGGAGCGGACTTCATGCTGGTGAACCCGCGCCGGTCGATGCTGGCCTCCAGCCGGCCGGTGATCGCGGTCACGTCCGCGTCCCCGGGGGCGGGCAAGTCGCCCACGGTCCGCTACCTGACCGAACTGCTCACCGGCTGGGGCCTGCGCGTGGCCGTGATCCGGCACCCGCTGCGCGACCAGGACTTCGCCGAGGACCGCGAGCACGTGTTCACCGTCGTGGACGGGATCGCCCGCGACGCCTGCGCCGAACCCGCCCGCGAGCCCGACGAGGCGGTGCCGAACGCCACCGTGTTCTCCGGCCTCGATTTCGGGGCCATCCTGCGCGCGGCCGAGGCCGAGGCGGACGTCGTGGTGTGGGACGGCGCCGGCAGCGACCTTCCCTTCCTCGAACCGAGCCTGCACATCCTGCTCA
>JBDHZJ010000295.1:0-4004 GCA_039811825.1 Propionicimonas sp. | reverse complement strand
CCTGACGCGATTCGGCCGCTCGCCGCGTCCCGGACGTCCCAAGTGTCACGAACTCGGCCTTCGCCGGCCGGATTGCGACATGATCCCGGCGGCCCAGACCGTTCACCCGGTTCGCCTGCCGTCGCGGGTGCGTGTCGCAATCTGACCAGTGAAGGCGGTGGATGTGGCGGGTGCGACTGCTGGGACGGCAGGAGTTGCCGGATCGCGACATGCCCGTCCGCGAGCCGCTACTCGGCGGACGGCACCGGGTCGAGGGTGTCGGCGATGAAGGTGAGCACCGAGCCCACCAGCAGTTGCTCGCGCTCGACGACCTTCGGCGCCGGCAGGCTCTTCGCCGGGCCCAGCGAGTGGGTCGCCCCGGGCACGGGCACGATCCGCTCGCCGGAATAGCCGGCGTCCGCCAGCGCACGGGCGATGTCCGCCGGAGCGCCGAACGGGTCGTTGGCACCCTGCAGCACCAGCACCGGGGCGCCGACCGCGGCGAGTTCGGCCACCCTGCTCTTCTGCGGCTTGCCGGGTGGGTGCAGCGGGAACGACAGCGCGACCAGCCCCGCCGTGCCTGCGTCGACACAGCGGCAGGCGCACCGGGCGCCCGCGCTGCGTCCGCCGGTGAACAGCGGCACTCCCGGCCACAATTCACGGGCGCGGTCCAGTGCCGGCAGCCAGCCCCGGTCGAGGCTGGCCGGGTTGCCGGCCACCTTGCGCCCGGCGACCAGCCAGGGCTGCCGGTAGCGCGCCACGCTCACCCCGGACGCCGGCAGCTCGCGGGCCAGCAGCGCCAGGTCCCAGGCATCCACCCCGCCGCCCGCACCGTGCCCGAGCAGCAGGGCCGCCACCGGCGCGGCCGCGGCGTCCAACAGCAGTTCGCCCGGCCCGTCCGGCGTCTCGACGGCCACCGCTTCGCTCATGGGTCCAGTCTCGCCGATCCCGGCGCCCGACGTGGCATGCTGAGGCAGACACCGCAGCCAGGAGCGCAGATGGACTTCTACAACCTGTACGCCCACGGGTTCGCCCGGGTGGCCGCGTGCACGCTGCCGATCACCATGGTCCAGCCGCGCGCGAACGCCGAAGCGGTGCTCGCGCAGGCCCGCGTGGTCGCGGACGCCGGCGCCTGCCTGGCCGTGTTCCCCGAACTCACCCTCACCGGCTACTCGATCGAGGACCTCCTGCTGCAGGACACCGTGCTCGACGCCACCCAGGACGCACTGGCCTGGCTCGTGCCGCAGACCGAGCACCTCGGCTGCATCGTCGTGGTCGGCGCTCCCCTGACCAGCCTGAACCGCATCTACAACTGCGCGGTCGTGATCCACCGCGGCCAGATCCTCGGCGTGGCGCCGAAGTCGTACCTGCCCACCTACCGGGAGTTCTACGAGCGCCGCCAGATCGCCCCGGGCGACGACGTCACCGGCGAGATCCGGGTGGCCGGCGAGGACGTGCCGTTCGGCTCCGACCTGCTCTTCGCGGCCGACGACCTGCCGGGGTTCGTGCTGAACGTCGAGGTCTGCGAGGACATGTGGGTGCCGGTGCCGCCGTCCGCGGAGGCCGCCCTCGCCGGCGCAACCGTGGTCGCGAACCTGTCCGGCTCCCCGATCACCGTCGCGAAGGCGGACGAGCGCAAGCAGCTGTGTGCGTCCGGGTCGTCCCGGCTGATCTGCGGCTACGTGTACGCGGCGGCGGGCGAAGGCGAGTCGTCCACCGACCTGTCCTGGGACGGCCAGACGCTGGTCTACGACCAGGGCGTGCTGCTCGCCGAGTCGGAGCGCTTCCCGAAGGGCGCCGGCGCGTCCATCGCCGACCTCGACCTGGGCACCCTGGTGCAGGACCGGCTCCGGCAGGGCACCTTCGACGACAACCGGCGCGCCCACGCCGACCGGGTGAACGAGTACCGGACGGTGACCTTCGAGCTCGCTCCCCCGTCCGGCGACCTCGGGCTGCGGCGCCCGGTGGCCCGGTTCCCGTTCGTGCCCGCCGATCCCGCCCGGCTCGCGCAGGACTGCTACGAGGCCTACAACATCCAGGTCAGCGGACTGGAACAGCGGCTGAAGGCGATCGGGCAGCCGAAGGTCGTGATCGGGATCTCCGGCGGCCTCGATTCCACACACGCCCTGATCGTCGCGGCCCGCGCGATGGACCGACTCGGCCGGCCGCGCACCGACATCCTCGCGTTCACGATGCCCGGCTTCGCCACGTCCGCCCATACCAAGGGCAATGCGACCGCCCTGGCCCACGCGCTCGGGGTGAGCTTCGCCGAGCTGGACATCACCGACACCGCCCGGCTGATGCTGAGGCGGATGGAGCACCCGTTCGCCGACGGTGATCCTGTCTACGACGTCACGTTCGAGAACGTGCAGGCGGGCCTGCGCACCGACTACCTGTTCCGGCTGGCCAACCAGCGCGGCGGCATCGTGCTCGGCACCGGCGACCTGTCCGAACTGGCGCTGGGCTGGTGCACCTACGGGGTCGGCGACCAGATGTCGCACTACAACGTGAACGGCGGGGTGCCGAAGACGCTGATCCAGCACCTGATCCGCTGGGTGATCAGCTCCGGGCAGTTCGACGAAGCGGTCGGGGTCACGCTGCAGGCCGTGCTCGACACCGAGATCACCCCGGAACTGGTGCCGGTGGGCGAGGGCGAGACGCCGCAGTCGACGCAGGCCACGATCGGCCCGTACAGCCTGCAGGACTTCACCCTGTTCCACGTGCTGCGGCACGGCATGAAGCCCTCGAAGATCGCTTTCCTCGCCTGGCACGCCTGGTCGGACGCCGCCGCCGGGGCCTGGCCGGAGGGGTTCCCCCACGACGAGCGGACGGCCTACGACCTCGCCACGATCAAGAAGTGGCTGGGCGTGTTCTGCTCGAGGTTCTTCGGCTTCGCCCAGTTCAAGCGCTCCGCGCTGCCGAACGGTCCGAAGGTCGTGCGGGGTGGCTCGCTGTCGCCGCGCGGCGACTGGCGCGCCCCGTCCGACACCTCCGCGAAGCTCTGGCTGGACGAACTCACGAACGTGCCGGACGCGTAGCGAACCTCCCCCACCGCTCCCTGAGGAGCGTTCGTGAGGAACGAGCGAATGCGTCACGAAGGGCGACCGCCGCACGACCCTTCGTGACGCCCAGCGCCTCGCAAGCTCAGCGCCGGGCTCCTCAGGGACCGTGGGGAGGGTCACACCCAGCGCTTCGCAAGCTCAGCGCCGGGCTCCTCAGGGACCGTGGGGAGGGTCACGCCCAGCGCTTCGCAAGCTCAGCGCCGGACTCCTCAGGGACCGTGAAGCGGATTACGCGTCGGCGGGCGCCGGTTCCTCCACGACCTCGGCCTCGGCGGACGCAGGTTCCTCCACGACCTCGGCCTCGGCGGGCGCAGGTTCCTCCACGACCTCGGCCTCGACCACGACGGACTCCGCGGCCGGCGCCAGTTCGGCAACGGGCTCGGGGGCGGTGAGCTCGCCGACCGGCGGGGTGGCCTCGATCTCCGCGATCGGCTCGGTGGGCGCCTCGGGCGCGACTTCCGTGGCCTCTGCCACATCCGCCGTTTCCGCGGCGGCCGCCTCCGCAGCCGCCGCCTCCACCGCGTGGGCGTGCTCGGTGGCCTGCGCGATCATCTTCAACGGCGAAGGACCGGCCGGCTTGGCCGGCTCGTCCTTCTTCGCCTTGGTGCCACGCCGCGAGTTCTGGCTGCCGCCACGAGCACGGCGCCCGCCCTCGCGCTCGCCACCGTCGGCCGGCGCCTGCGACGCGACGGGTGCGTCGTGCACGTGGTAGCCGCGCCCCTTGCAGGTCTCACACGCCACAGTGAATGCCTCGGCGAGGCCGGTGCCGATCTTCTTGCGGGTCATCTGCACGAGCCCGAGCGAGGTCACCTCGGCAACCTGGTGCCGGGTGCGGTCGCGGCCCAGGGACTCCACCAGCCGGCGCAGCAGCAGTTCGCGGTTGGCGGGCAGCACCATGTCGATGAAGTCGATCACGATGATGCCGCCGATGTCGCGCAGCCTCAGCTGGCGCACGATCTCCTC
>JBDHZJ010000294.1:0-4005 GCA_039811825.1 Propionicimonas sp. | reverse complement strand
GGTCGATGATCAAGCTGATGGAGTCGGGGGCGGGCAGCTTGTCGACCACGCATGCGGCGGACGCGTCGGCGACGATGAGGAAGCTCATTACCTGCGCGATGGAGGCCGGTCCGCACGTCACCTTGGAGCTGGCGGCGACGAAGCTGGCCGACACCGTCGACTTCATCGTGCAGATGCGCTGCGACCTGGACCGCACTCCGGGACGGCCGGCGCGGAAGGTTCGCCGGGTGGCTGAGATCCTGGCTGTCGAACCGGGCGAGGCCGGGCGCCACTACAGCCTCACCACCATCTTCCGACCGCACGCCCGCACCGTCGGCGTCGCAGACACGCCGCCGAAGCAGGACGTCCTGGACGGTCTGATCGAGCACGGCTTCGACCACGCCGGCTTCCTCGCTGAGGCCGAAACGTATCCAAGGCGGCGGTCATGACAGGCGTACTCGCCGCCGTGGCAGGGGCGATGATCGCCGGCGGCATCCTCGGCATCATCACCGGCCTACGACCCGCCCCGGTCACGGAAACCAAACGGGCAGCCCGGCGGCAGTCCACTTGGCGGCGTCGTTGGGCGACCATCTCGCCAGCCCGTCGCTGGGCAACGGTCGCCGCGCTGCTGGCTGGTGTGGTCGTGGCTGGGCTGACTGGCTGGGTGATCGCGATCGTGATCGTGCCGGTTGCGGTCCTGGGGATGCCGGTGCTGTTGGCGTCGCCGGCGGACACGGGCCCGATCGGGAAACTGGACGGGATCGCGGAGTGGACGCGGAACCTGTCCGGGGTGCTGGTCGCCGGGCAGGGACTTGAACAGGCGCTCACGGCGAGCTTGCGGTCGTGCCCGGACGCCGTCCGCCCGGAGGTTGCCGGTTTGGTGGCGCGGCTGCGGGGCCGTTGGCCGACCGAGGCGGCGCTGCGGGCGTTCGCCGACGATCTCGACGACGCCACCGGCGACCTGGTGGCCGCCGCTTTGATTCTCGGTTCCCGCAAACGTGGACCGGGGTTGGCCGGCATGCTGACCGGCCTGGCCGAGTCGGCTGCGGCCGACGTCCGTGCCCGCCGCCAGATCGAGGCCGACCGGGCCAAACCACGCACGATCGCACGCCTGGTCACCCTGCTGTCCGCCGGCGCTCTCACGGTCCTGGCGCTGACGGGTTCGTTCCTGGAGCCGTACCGGACGCCTCTGGGCCAGATCATCTTGTTGGTGCTGCTCGCCTGCTACACGGCGTCCCTTGTCTGGTTGAGGAAGGCGGCGCAGTCGCCGCCGTCGGCCCGCTTCTTGGGGGTGTCGCGATGACCATCGTGGTGCTTTCGGTGCTGGCCGGGATGCTGGTGATGGCCGGGGTTGCGACCTTCTGGTGGTGGGCGTCCCCGGCCGAACCCGATCTGGTCGCCGCGCTGGACCGGCTCGCGCCCCACCGCACGCCCGCGCCGAGTCCCGTTCCGGTGAACGGTGCGAGCACGGGTGAGAGGGTCGGCCGGTGGGCGATCCGGCGGCTCCCGCTGGCGTGGGTCCAGGTGCCCACCAAGGATCTTGCGGTGCTGCGGAAGACGCCGGCGTCCTTCTATGGCGACAAGCTCACCTTCGCTGCCGTTACCCTCGCCGCGACACCCCTGCTGTCTGCACTGTTCTCGCTGAGCTTCGCCATGCCCATAGCGGTCCCTGTCGCCGCGACCCTGGCCGCTGCGGTGGTGGCCTGGTTCGTGCCCGATCTGGACGTGCGTCGGGACGCGGCGAAGGCGCGGACGGAGATCGCACGTGCGCTCGCCGCCTACACCGACCTGGTCGCCCTGGAGCGCCGCGGCGGCGGCTCTGGGTCACGACAGGCGATGGAACTGGCGGCCGAGATCGGCGACAGCTGGCCGTTCCGCCGCATCGCCGAAGTGCTGGCCCGGTCGCGGTTCTCCGGCCAGCAACCCTGGGACGCCCTGCACGACCTGGCGAACCAGCTCGGCGTCCCCGACCTCGACGACCTGGCCGACATCATGCGGCTGTGCGGCGAGGAAGGCGCCCAGGTCTACGACGCGCTCCGCGCCAAAGCCGAAGCCAGCCGCAACGCCCTCCTGGCCGCAGACCAGGCCGAAGCGAACGCGGCCGGGCAACGCATGTTCATCCCGGCCAGCCTCCCCGCGATCGTCTTCGTCACCATTCTGCTCGTCCCACCCGTGATGCGCCTCCTGGCGTCCTAACCCATCCCATCTGGAAGGAACCCTGATCATGACCGAGTTCAGCCGAACCGTCGCCGCCCATCTCTCCGCGATCCTGACCACCAGCCGCCACCGGCTCGAAGTCGCTCGTCGCGACGAGCGCGGGAGTGTCACTCTCGAGAACCTGCTGTGGGCGATCCTCATCGTCGGCCTGGTCGCGCTCGTCGGCGCAGCCATCACGGCGTTCATCAACAGCAAGATCGGCCAGTTGAACTGACACGGCCGAACCATGATGAACAGCAGCCGTGTGCGGGACGAGGGGGGCTCGGTGACCATCCAGGCCGTCGTGCTCCTGCCGATCCTGTTCGGGCTGCTGTTCACCGCCCTCCAACTCGGCCTCTACTTCTACGGCCGCACCGCCGCCTCATCCACCGCCAGCGTCGGCGCCCGCGCCGCGGCAGCCGAGAACGGCACCCGACAGACCTGCCACCAAGCGGCGACCGCGTTCGCGGCAAGCCTGGGGGACGCGCTCACCAATCCGCAGATCACCTGCACCGTGAGCGCCACCACCGTGACAGTCCGGGTCACCGGAGCCACTCTCTCGGTGATCCCCGGCTGGACGATGCACGCCGACCAGACCATCACCCTGCCCAAGGAGCGACTCACATGATGCTCTACAGCAGCGTGCGACGCGCTGGCCGGCAGGGAACCTGGCCGCCAGGCGAGCGGGGCTCGGCGGCGATTGAGGCGGTCGTCCTGGCGCCGGTCATGATCCTGTTCGTTCTCCTGGTCATCGCCGGTGGGCAGGTTGCGCTCGCGCGCCAGTCGGTCCAGGCGATCGCCGCCGACACGGCCCGCACGGCGTCCCTGGAACGCACCGCGCCCGCAGCCAAGAAGGCGGCCCTCGCGACCGCACATCAGGCCCTCGACCAACAGGTGGCGTGCACCAGCCGCGACATCACGCTGGACCTGAAAGCGTTCGGCACCCCGGTCGGCACGCCGGCATCGGTGTCGGCCACCGTCACCTGCCGCGTGGAAACGCTCGGACTCCCCGGACTTCCGAGCGTCACGGTGTCGGCAACGGTGCAGTCGCCGATCGACTCCTACCGCGGGAGGCATCCATGACAACCCCACCGCCGCACCGTTGGCGAACCCTCCGAGCATGGCTGTCGGGACGGCGCCACGACGAGCGAGGCTCGGTCACCCTCTGGGCGCTCCTGACGGCGATCACCTTCACCCTGATCGTGGGGATCTCGGTCGACCTCACCGGCCAGATCCACGCCAAACAACGAGCCACGGACGTCGCGGCGCAAGCCGTCAGGGTTGCTGGGCAGCGGGTCAACCCGACCACCCTGATGGGCGGACGACCCATCTCGACCGTCGATGCCGCCGACGCGAAGGCCGCCGCGCACCGCACCATCACCGACGCGGGGATGACAGGAACCGTGACGATCCAGGGCGGCATCCGGGTCACCGTCACCACCACCGCCCGCTACGAGCCCCTGTTTCTCAGCGCACTCGGCTTCGGACCGCTCACAGTCACCGGCAACGCGACCGGACGCCTCATCCGCGCCCAGGACGGAACAGAACGATGACGAAACCAACAGCCACCAGCACCCAGCACGAGCCGACCGGAGCCAGAGTCCGCCGCATCTTCACCGGTATCGCCGCCCTGACCGGCCTCGTGGCCCTGATCGGTGGCATACCGCTGCTGCTGTGGGCCGTCCGGGACGTCGGCACCCTCCATGTCGAGTGGACATTCGCCGGCCTCTGGCGAGCACTACTGCGCCCCGACGACGGCACCCTGTTCCTCGCCGTGGTCAAGCTGGCCGGCTGGATCACCTGGGCCGTGCTGCTGGCGAGCATCGTCAT
>JBDHZJ010000293.1:0-4012 GCA_039811825.1 Propionicimonas sp. | reverse complement strand
AGGGAGGCAGCCATGGCGCTCTCGGAAGAGGAGCAGCGGCTCCTCGACCAGATGGAAGCTGCGCTGGCGGCTGAGGATCCCAAGCTCGCCAACACCCTGCGCGGAACCTCACACCACTGGCAGCGCCGGCGCGCCGTTTACGCCGGGCTCGGCTTCCTCGTCGGCCTCGGCTGCCTGGTCGGCGGCATGCAGGTGCATCCCGCCCTGAGCGTCGTCGGGTTCGTGATCATGCTCGCCGCCGCGGTGCTGGGCGTGATCGCCTGGCAGCAGGCGGGAATGGCGGGCGACTCCGCCGGTGGCGGTGGCCGCTCGGGTGGGCCCTCGGAGACCATGGGGCACACCGAGGACCGCTGGCACCGCGGCCAGGACGACAGCAGCCTGTAGGTCGTTCGGCCCCCGTGGTCAGGACGGACGCCGCAGCCGCAGCGAACGCGGCCACCACGCGCGGGCGGTGGGCCTGCCCCACCGCCTTTCGATTGCCTCCGTGACCTGCTCCACCTCGGGCGCGAGGTCGCGCGCCTCCAGGTCATCACGGTCGTACCGCGCCCGCTCCACGGTCCGGGCCAGACCGCGGAGCGCCTCGCGTCCGGCCGGATCGAGCTCCGGGCCGAAAGTCGCGGCCACCTGACGGCTCGTCCCGCCGGGCCAGTCCCGGCCGTGGTCCACGGCAACCGCCTGCACCTCGGCCCAGGCGCGTTCGGCCGCCTTTCGCGGATCCGGCGTGCCGGCCAGGCGGAACCGGCGCAGCCCGGCCCGGGTCGCCCGGGGGCCGAAGGCGCCGACGACGAGCAGGGTGCCCGCCGAGGCCAGCCACGGCAGCGGATCGGTGGGGCCGCCGCCCCCCGTCTGGGCGTCCGGCGCAGCGGTCGGCGTCGCGGAACCGGACGGCACGGTGGGTTCGGCGCTGGCCGTCGCGGAACGGCTCGGCGCGGCGCTCGCGGTCCTGTTCGGGTTGTTCACGCCTCCGGACGGCGTCGGGTCCACCGGCACCCAGCCGACGCCCTCGAAGTAGAGCTCGGTCCACGCGTGCATGTTGCGCGGGGTCACCTGCCACTCCTCGCCCACCTTCTTGCCGGGCAGGAACCCCACCACGACCCGGGAGGGGATACCCACGATCCGGGCCAGCACCGCCATCGAGCCGGCGAACTGCTCGCAGTACCCGATCCGGCTGCCCAGCAGGAAGTCGTCGAGCGTGCTGAGGGTGGTGCCGGGCGAGACGGCCGTGCTGTAGCTGAACCGGTCCGAGTGCAGGAAGTCCAGCAGTGCCTTCGCCTTCGCCCCGTCGGTGACCTGGCCGCGGGTGATCTGCCGGGCCAGGGTGCGGACGTCGTCGGAGACGGCGGGCGGAAGGTCCAGCGTGATGTCGTCGTCCTGCGGGTCACCGGCGTTGAGCAGGGCGGGGAGCAGGTCGTCGACCTCCGGCAGCCGTGCCGAGGTCGTCGTGTAGGACAGGTTGCGCGTCGCGGACGTCCGCCCGACCCCGACGGCCACGATCGCGAGGGTCTTCGGGTCGTAGCGCCAGCTCGTCGTCGGCACGTCCGCCGTAACCGGGAACCAGGGGATCGGCAGGTACTCGCCGGCGAGGTTGCCGATCTCGATCGACGTGGTCACGACCCCGGTCGCTGCCAGCGGGGGGTCCGCCTGGATCTGCAGGGGAACCAGGTCGGTGGCGGTGAGGTGGAAGCCGCGGGCGTCGAACAGGGGCAGCGCGGCGAGCCGCAGGTACTCCCCGCTGCCGTCGTCGGTGCGATAGGTGATCACCACCTGCGAGCTGTTCGAGTTCACGTTCCGGATCAGGTCGACGCTCGGGTCGCCGAGCTGGACGGCGCCGGAGCCACCCGGTTCGGAGCCCTGCCCCGAGCGCTCCGGGATGGGCAGGGAGACCAGGATCGCTCCGGTGAGCGCGGTCACGGTGGCCAGGATCGCCGTGACCGCCACCCCCCGCCGCAAACCCTGCGCGGCCGGTGCGTCCGATTCGCCGTCGGCTGCCGAGGTGGCGGTGGCCGTGGCCAGGACGAGCGCGAAGCCGGCCGCGGTGAAGCAGAACAGGAACGGGCTGGTCTCGCTGTAGAGCGCCAGCGACGGCACGAGGTAGGGCAGGACGAGAACCGGGAACGTCCAGGCGGGTGAGGCGAGCCCGATCGTCAGGGTCTCGGTGAGCAGGTACACCACCCAGACGATGAGGGCGCTGAACACGGCGAAGCCCACCTGGTAAGGCATCGGCGCGAACGCGACCTGGACGAAGCTGTAGGTCTTCTCGAACAGCAGGAACGGCCGGCCGGTCTCCGGGATGATCGCGGGCAACAGGGCAGCCGGGGCCAATTGCAGGATACGGATCAGCGCCTCGGCCAGTCGGACCCGGCGCAGCACGGCGCCGATCGCCGCGCTCGCGAGCATCAGCATCAGCGCGAGCACCAGGTAGGAGCGGTCCTCGGTGAGCGGGACGAGCGGGACGCCGGCCAGCAGCGCCGCAACGACGGACGCGAGGCTGCGCCGGTCCGCGCCGGTCACCGGGACTCCTGCCCGAACTCGCGCCAGGCCGTTGCCACCGGCGTGCCGGGCCCGGCGACCACGCAGCGCCAGCCCGCCTCGACGATCGTGGCCGCCTGGGACGCGTCCAGCTCCGGCGAGCTGGCCAGCAGCAGCGCCCAGCAGGCGCGGCCGTGCCGGCTGGCCTCGGCCAGCGCGGCGGCGTCGGCGGTGTCGACCCGGCTGAGGATCGCGACCTGGAGCTGGCCCTCGGCCCCCCTGGCGCACGCGGACAGGGCCTCGCGCAGGGTGTGCGCCCGGTCCGGGGTGAGCTCGGCGAGGTGGTCGAGCACCATCGCCTCCCTGCCGGTGCCGACCCGGTGCGGGCTGAGCACCCGGGCGTCGGCCGTGACGATGCTGAGGTCGAAGCCGTCCCCGAGCAGGTGCAGCGCGATCGACGCCGCGGCGGAGACCGCCCACTCGAGGCGGTCGTCGTGCACCCGGGTGGAGTACCCGCGGGCCCGGTTGTCGATCACGATGGTCGCGCTCGGGTCCCAGGCGCGCTCCTCGCGCCGCACCATCAGCTGGCCGGCGTGGGCGGTCGACCGCCAGTGGATCCGGCGCACGTCGTCACCCTGGTGGTACTCGCGGATCAGCACGTCGTCGGTGCTGCCGAGGCCGGTGCGCAGCAACGTGGTGTCGGTCGCGAGGCCGACGCCGGAGGCGTCCCGCAGGTTCGCCAGGGGCTCCACCACGGGGGTGACCAGCAGTTCGGACTGGCCCGGGACGGTGGACGTCGCGCGGGCGAGGCCGAGGCCGTCGGCGACGCTGCGGTCGAGCGGGCCGATCCGGTGCCGACCCCGCCAGGCCGGCCGGAGTTCGTAGCCGATCGCCTGGCTCCACAGGCCGAGTCCGGCGGCGAACCCGAACCAGCGGGCCTCGCCCAGTCCGGACGGCAGCCGGTCCCGGACCCGGGCGACGCCGCCGAGGCTGATCCCGCCCGGGTCCAGCTCGAGTTGCACCCGAACGGTCTCCCCGACGCTCACCCGCGCCGGGTCGACCTGACGGGTGACGCTCAGCCGGCCGGAGCCGGGGGCGAGCAGCAGCCGGCTCACCAGCGGCAGCAGGACGAGGAAGAGCCCGGGCCACCACAGGTCGCGCTGGCCGATCACGAGCGCGACCGCGCACCACGCGATCCCGCCGCCCAGGACGGTCCAGCCGCGGGCGGTGAGGTTCATCTCAGTGGCGTCCCGTGGGCACGGGCACGGCCCTCACCGCGGTGTGCACGAGATCGACGGCGCTCTGCCCGGCGAGTTGCGCCTGGGTGTTCAGCAGGACGCGGTGGGCGAGGGCGGGTGCGGCGAGGTCGGCGATGTCGTCGGGGATCACGTACGTCCGGCCGTCCATCGCGGCCCGTGCGCGGGCCGCCCGGAGCAGCTGCAGGCCCGCGCGCGGTGAGGCGCCGAGCCGGGCCTGGGGGAGGGTCCGGGTCTGGTTGAGGATCGCGACCAGGTACTCCTTCACCGCCGGGTGCACGAACACC
>JBDHZJ010000292.1:0-4036 GCA_039811825.1 Propionicimonas sp. | reverse complement strand
CCGTCCGCGAGCACCGGGTAGAGCACGTCCAGCTCGCCGCCGAGGTCGGGGCGGTGCTCCCAGGCGAAGCCGAAGGCGCGGTCGAGGTGCTCGCGCCCCTCGGGCAGGTAGGAGCGGTACACCTCGAAGTCGGCGAGCAGCTCCGCGACGGCCTGGGCGAGCTTCTCCTCGTCCGGCTCGTCGGCGGCGTCCATGCCCGCGATCACCTCGCGGGCGATCCGGCGCACCTCGGAGTTGAGCATGCCGTGCGCCACGGCCAGCTTGCCGTCGTGGATCAGCCGCTCCCAGTGGACCTCGCCGCCCCGCAGCCGGTTCTCCAGTTCGGTGAGCGGCGCCTCCCCCGCCGGGTCGACGAGGACGCGGTCGATCAGCGCCATCGCGTCATACCCTGTAGTACCGGCGGTGGCCCACGTGGACGGCAGCTCCTCGAGCACGGCCTGGCCGGAATCGCCCTCCCGGATGGCCAGGATCTTCTCCACGAGCACGTACGCGCCGCCGGTGAGCGCCGCCAGGTCGTCGAGGTACTTGCCGGGATCGCGCAGTCCGTCCGGGTGGTCGACCCGCAGGCCGTCCACCAGCCCCTCGTCGAACCAGCGCCTGATCTCCGCGTGCGACTTCGCGAACCACTCCGGGTCCTCGACCCGGATCGCGACCAGGGTGTTCACCGCGAAGAAGCGGCGGTAGTTCAGCGTCCGGTCGGCCTCACGCCAGCCGACCAGTTCGTAGTGCTGGCGGGCGTGCACGGCGTTGGGGTCCTCGTCGCTGCCGCGGGCGGTGTCGGGCGCGAGCGGGAAGCGCTGGTCGTGGTAGTGCAGTTCGCCGCCGAGCACCTGAAGGTGGTCGATGCGGCCCTCCGGCAGCAGGTCGTCGTCGCCCACCACGGGAATGCGCAGCCGCCCGCCGCCGGCCGCCCAGTCGATGTCGAACGCCGACGCGTACGGCGACTCCGGGCCGTGGGTGAGCACGTGCCACCACCACTCGTTCTCCCACGGCCGCGCGACGCCGACGTGGTTGGGCACGATGTCGACCAGCACCCCCATGCCGAGCCGGCGGGCCTCGGTGGCCAGCGCGGCCAGACCGGACGCGCGGCCGCGGGACGGATCGATGGCCCGGTGGTCGGAGACGTCGTAGCCGTGCTCGCTGCCCGACTCCGACGCCAGCAGCGGCGACAGGTAGACCCAGTCGACGCCCAGTTCGTGAAGGTACGACAGCGTTCGGGCCGCCGCGACCAGGTCGAAATCCTCGGTGATCTGCAGGCGGTACGTGCTGGCGGGGGTACGCATCACTGTTCGACCCTACCCAAGTCGTCGCCGGGCCCGTCCGCGTCCCGGGATGGGGTGACGCGATCCGGCCACCCGCCGCCCGGATCGTGACAGCTGGTCACCGTGTGACTCGTTGAGCGGCCGGATCACGACAGGCCTCGCTTCCGGTCCGCGCGCTCCGGTCCCGTCCGGGGACCGGGTCGCGATCTGGCCGCTCGCCGCGTCCCACCCGTCACGGACGCCACGCGTCAGGGCTCGAGCGGCCGGATCACGACACGCTTACCCACGTCAGGCCTCGTCGGGCTCGGTCGCGCTGCCCTGGGTCAGCACCGCCACGGACGCGGCGGCCGACAACGGGGGCTTCGCGGCGACGCCCCTGTGCTGGGTCAGCACCAGCACGCTGTGGCCGGCCAGCGCCCGGGTCGAGCCCGCGGGAAGGGGCTTCGCCTCGACCGCGTCGGCTGCGGTGTCCACCGCCACGTCCCAGGCGTCCGCGTACTCGTCGGCCGGCAGCGTGACCTGCACGGCGTCGGTACCGCCGTTGAAGTAGAGCAGGGCGTGGGTGTCGGTGATCGGGTTGCCGGTCTCGTCCGTGCTGGGGATGCCGTGGCCGTTCAGGTACATGCCGATCGAGCGGGCACCGTCCGCGTGCCAGTCGCCGTCCCCCATCGGACGACCGTCCGGGTGCAGCCAGACGATGTCGTTCAGCCGCTGCTCGTCGCCGACCCGCACCGCGCTGCCGGTGAAGAACCGCTTGCGCCGGAAGATCGGGTGCTCGGCACGCAGCCGGGCCACGGTGGCGGTGAACTCCATCAGCGGGGTGTCCATGGCGTCCCAGTGCACCCAGGAGAGCTCCGAGTCCTGGGCGTAGGTGTTGTTGTTGCCGTCCTGGGTGCGGCCGAGCTCGTCGCCGTGCAGCAGCATCGGCACGCCCTGGCTGAGCATCAGGGTGGTGAGGAAGTTCCGCTGCTCCCTGGCCCGCGCCGCGAGCACCTCCGGGTCCGAGGTCGGGCCCTCGACGCCGTGGTTCCAGGACCGGTTGAAGCTCTCGCCGTCCCGGTTGCCCTCGCCGTTCGCCTCGTTGTGCTTCTCGTTGTAGGCGACCAGGTCGTGCAGGGTGAACCCGTCGTGCGCGGTGACGAAGTTCACGCTGGCCACCGGACGCCGGCCCGAGTGCTCGTACAGGTCGGCCGAGCCGGCGAGCCGGGCGGCGAACTCGCCGAGGTTGGGCTCGCCGCGCCAGAAGTCCCGGACCGCGTCGCGGAACTTCCCGTTCCACTCGCTCCACTGGGGCGGGAAGTTGCCCACCTGGTAGCCGCCGGGGCCGACGTCCCACGGCTCGGCGATCAGCTTCACCTGGCTGATCACCGGGTCCTGCTGGACGAGTTCGAAGAAGGCGGCCAGCCGGTCCACGTCGTAGAACTCCCGGGCCAGCGCGGACGCCAGGTCGAACCGGAAGCCGTCCACGTGCATCTCGAGCACCCAGTACCGCAGCGAGTCCATCACCAGCTGCAGCGAGTGCGGGTTGCCAACGTTGAGGGAGTTCCCGGTGCCGGTGTAGTCCATGTAGTACTGGCGCTGGTTGTCGACGAGCCGGTAGTAGGCGGCGTTGTCGATGCCCCGGAAGCTGATCGTCGGGCCGAGCTGGTTGCCCTCCGCGGTGTGGTTGTACACCACGTCGAGGATCACCTCGATGCCCGCCTCGTGCAGCGTCTTCACCATCCCCTTGAACTCCTGCACCTGCCCGCCGAGGTCGGTCGAGGAGGAGTACTCGGCGTGCGGGGCGAAGTACCCGATCGAGTTGTAGCCCCAGTAGTTGCTCAGCCCCGCCTCGAGCAGGTGGCCGTCGTGCAGGAACTGGTGCACCGGCATCAGCTCGACCGCGGTCACCCCCAGTTCCTTGAGGTGCTTCACCACGGCGGGGTGGGCCAGGCCGGCATACGTGCCGCGCTGCTCCTGCGGCAGGCCGGGGTGCAGCTCGGTGAGCCCCTTCACGTGCGCCTCGTAGATCAGCGACTCGTTGTACGGGGTGTTCAGCCTGTGGTCGCCGGTCCAGTCGAAGAACGGGTTGATCACGACCGAGTACATCATCCGGTCGGCGGAGTCGTCGTCGTTGCGCGAGTTCTCGTCCCCGAAGTCGTAGCCGAACAGCGACTGGCCCCACGCGAGCCGGCCCTCGGTGGCCTTCGCGTACGGGTCGAGCAGCAGCTTGTTGGGGTTGCAGCGCAGGCCGTTCGCCGGGTCGTAGGGCCCGTGGACGCGGTACCCGTAGCGCTGGCCGGGCTCCACCTGCGGCAGGTAGCAGTGCCAGACGTGGGCGTCCACCTCGGCGAGCTCGATCCGCTCCTCGATGTGCACCTCGTCGAACAGGCACAACTCCACCCGCTCTGCGACCTCGCTGAAGATCGCGAAGTTGGTGCCCCGACCGTCGTAGGTGGCACCGAGCGGGTACGGCGACCCCGGCCAGACCTGCATGCGGCTCCTTCTGTTGTGCGCTCGCCCACAGTACCCGCCCGGCGGGCGGCCCAACCGGAGCCGGTACCGTTACCCCGTGGCAGCGAGCAATCGATTGATCCGGACGATCGGCAGGGCGATCGCGGACGCCCTCTCGCCGCGCCGCACCGTGCGCGCGAGCAGCGCCGGCCCGGCGCCGGCCGCGTCCGACTACCCGGGAGACTTCCACGGCACCACGACGCTGCGCTACGACCCCAGGCCCGACAACACCGCAGACCCGGGCGAGGTCGTCTGGACGTGGGTGCCGTACGAGGAGGACC
>JBDHZJ010000291.1:0-4053 GCA_039811825.1 Propionicimonas sp. | reverse complement strand
CGAACTGCTCGACGTCGGCCAGCACGTCTTCGACGCCGTCCCCGTCCCGCCGGACCAGCGGGACACCCTCCGCGCGCGGCTCGGCCCGCCCGACTAGCCAGGCAGCCGGTTTGCAGCGGCTGGTGTCGGGTCATGGCGGCGCAACACCCGGACCGGGACATCGGCGGAGTGGGCGGACGCAGCCGGATTCGTCCATCCGCGAGCTGAACTGGCTATGGTGAAGGTCATCGACACGTAGCTCAACAGTGAGAGCACTGGGCTGCAGACCCGGAGGGAGCAGGGGCGGCACCTGCCGTGTCGGCGAGAAGGTCGACGGCGATGCAGAAGGGCGCCATGTTCGGGTATGCGTGGGGCCAGTTCCAGAAGGCGCTGACGTCATTCGGCGCCAGTCCGGATCCCGAGGTGCGGGCGCGGGCGGAGAAGCGAGCCAACTCCTGGGTGCAGGTGCTGAACGGCATGCTCAGCGGCCGGATCAGGATCGGTTCCCGGACTCCGGTCAAGGGCTTTCCCGACTGGCTGACACCGGAGATCGTCCGCGGCGGTTTCGCCACCGGTGCAGCCGCCGCCGGTGGCCCACCACACCCAGACGAGATCATCCTCGCCGAGCGCGTCGGCGTCCCCGTGAACCGTGCGAGCCTGTTCGCCTGGTTCCTCTCCGACGACGGCCTCGCCCAGCTCAACGAGTGGCTCGATTCCGGTCACTACCAGGTCTTCCTGCCTGAGCACGGCGCACTCCTCGTGGTTGCGCACCTCCTGCGCCGTGGCGACTCCGACGCCGCGGAAGACCTGCTCCGGACGCTCGAACCGTGGGCCGGCCGGATCAGGTTCTGGCCGTTCGAGGCCGTCGACTCCGAGGCCGTCGGCGTACATGTGGCGACAGTCCCGGAGGTCTCCCGGAGGCTCGCCCGGAAACGTCCGCAGCGGCAGGTCGAGGCCGAGCGCGAGGCGCTCACCATCTGGGCCCCGTTCACCGATCGGGTCGTCGCGCACTGGTGGCTCACCAGGACGGAAGCCGGCGGCCTCGACACCACCTTTCCGCCCGGGTGGGACGCCGGGGCGCGGGCGCTGCTCGAGGAGTACGAGCAGCTCGCCGCGCAGCACCGGCTGACGCACAAGCATGCGGACCCCAAGGGCAACCTCCAGCACCTCCTGGCCGGGTTCAGGGCCAGGCTCGCCGCTCCGCCCGGGACGCCGTCGATGGGAAAGGTCCGATGGGCCGTCGCCTGCATCGTCGAGAAGCGGGGAGAACCGGGTTCACCCACCCACACGGCTCTCCGTGAACGCCAGGCCAGCACCGCGGAGCGCCCCTCCCACGCTGCCCTGGCTCACGAGGTCGCAGCCGCACTCGATGCGACCGGCGTCACCGGTGCCGTACCGCGTCCCGAGCTGCTCGTGGACGGCTCGGAGGGGGCACGCCTGGAGTCGGTGCAGCGCGTGCTGCGCCAGGCGACGCAGGCTCCACTCCCCGACCTGCTGGGCCGCGGCATCGTCCACTCGGCCGAGACGCTCGCGGTGCTCGCGCCACAACTCACCGCCGACACCGTGGCGTCCCGCTATCCCGATCCCGTGGCGGGCGCCCTGGCGAAAGCGCTCTATGTCGCGTTCTCGAATCGCCGCAGCGTGCTCCTGCTCGACCTCGAGTCGCAGGTCCGCATCGACGCGATCCCGTGGTTCACCGCCCTTGAGCGGTGCGGCGCGAGGGACGACCGCGGAAGCCTGGCGCACGCCCAGGCCGCCGATCTGGCGACTCTCGCGCTCCGCCATTTCGCCGGCACGATGCTCCCCAACTCCCTGGTGCGCGAACTGGCGAGGTTGTACAAGCTCGCGGGCGAGGACGTGCCACTGACCTACGAACTGGCTGCGGACATCTTCATGGGTTCGTTCAGCCCCGTGTTCCAGCGGGCGGCCCAGGAGGCGGCGACGGTCGTCGGCGGGACCCTCTATGCCCGCTACTACGACATCGACTACGCGGCGATCTCGCGGATGGGTACGAGCGAGGCAGCCAGCTGGCCCGGCCTGCCACCCCGTACGACCGTTCCGGAGTTCGACCGACTCGCCCACGCCCGCGCCGGAGCGACCGACACCCGACGCAGCTGGAGTCCGGCCACCAACGGGAAGACCATCGAGCAGGCCCAGATCCTGACCACGCAGAACCTCGCAGTCCTCCTCAGGCGTGGGGTCGATCTCGATCCCGCCGAGCAGGCGCGAGCTGCCTGGAACGCCACCTGGGCACACCTGGCCAAGGCGGCCAACGGTCACCGGCTGCGCCACCGCAAGAACGCTGCCTTCGCCTGGCGCCAGACGGTCTTCTACCTCAGCCAGGGGTCATCCCACACCGTTGCCCAGTTCATCGAGAACGCGCAGCCGAACGCCTCCGGCCCCGGCGAAGTGGCAGAGCAGGCCGCACTGATGCTCCGGGGGCTTGCGGAGGCCCAGCGGGGCGGCCCGCCCACCGGGGGCCCGTTCCTCGGCTGGGTCACGCGGGACGCCGAGTAGCCGACTGGCTCGCCGAACGGCCGTCCGCCCAGTCCACCGGGCGCCCATCACCTGGTCCACGCGGTCGAGGACCGGAACGCGAGCGGGATCAGGGGCGTTCGGCCGGCGGTTCGCGGAACTTGGGGAACCACTCGACCCCCGTCCACAACTGGAGCATGCCCGGTCTGGCCGGCGACGGGTAGAAGCCGGGCGCGTCGAGCCCGCGCTCGGGTTCGGCCTTGACCCGACCCGACCAGGTCAGCACCCAGATGCCCCGGAAGCTCCACTTCATGCTGCTCCGACCACCGGCCCACACCTGGGCCGTGGGCCGGGTGACGTACCCGGCGTCCAGTTCCGCGTACAGGCGGCGCGTCGCCCACCAGCCGAGGATGATGATCGAGCCGACGGCCCCGACCCCGAGCGCCGGGAACGGCACGAATCCGCGCAGGAGAGGGATCGCGGCGAACACCGCGACCGGCACGACGTACTGCGCGATGTTCCTCACGTTGCCCGGGACTCCTGGCAGCGGGATCGGCGGCTGCTCGGGGGGCGGCCGGAACTGCCCGGCAGCCAGGCCGGCGGCGTAGCCGGGCAGGTTCCGCGGCATCATCGGCCCCTCTGCCAGGTCCGAGGGAGCACCCAACGGATCGTGGTGGTCCACCAGCACCCAGCCGACGGACTTCCGGCCAGCCCCCATCACCACGTACATCGTGTCTAACTCTCTCGCGCTCGGCGGCCCGGCCGGTGGCCGCTGATGGTCGTCGCCGTCGATTCTCGGGCATTCCGGGGGGACCCGGTGGGACGCGCGACGGGAGCGAACCGCCAGCACGTCTTCGACGCCGTCCCCGTCCCGCCGGACCAGCGGGACACCCTCCGCGCGCGGCTCGGCTCGCCCGACTAGCCAGGCAGCCGGGTTGCAGCGGCTAGTGTCGGGGTCATGGTGACGCAACACCCGGACCGGGGCATCGGCGGCCGCGCGCTCCTCGGCCTGCTGGCGGCGGGTTTCACGTTCTTCGGGGCGTTCATCTTCACCATGGAGTACCCCGAGCCGCGCCCGGAGGGTGGCCTGGTCACCCTCCTGGCCCTCCCGGGCCTCGGACTGCTCGGCGCCGGGGTGGGCCGCGCGCTCGGACGGTGGGTTCTGGCCGGCTATGGAGTCATCCTGATCGGCGGAGCCGCTGATCTGCTCATCTCGTCGTACACCCGCGCCCCGGGGCCCGGCCGGTCGGTCGTGGTGATCTACGCCACGACGATCCTGCTCGGGTGCCTGGCGCTGGCACTGGCGATCAGGTCTTTCCTCGCACGTCGCCACGAGCGGGCGGAGTCTTGGCCGACTCGACCGTCCGAGGCCCCGCCGCTCTCCGGCACTCAGTAGCGTCCGGCGACCGCCCGGTAGGCCTCCAGGATCTCCGGGTGCGGGTCGGACGGTGGTGCGGCCACCAGTTCGACGGGCCAGGTGGGACGGGTGCCGGTGAGCACCCAGGCGGCCTGGCGGGCGGCGCCGTCGGCGACGTACTCGCCGGGACTGGGCACCTGGACGGGCACGTCGAACACCTGGCCGGCGATCACCTGCACGGC
>JBDHZJ010000290.1:0-4064 GCA_039811825.1 Propionicimonas sp. | reverse complement strand
GGACGCGCGCTGCGCGAGCAGTTCCCGGACACCTCCGGCTCGCTCGGCATGGCGATCAGCGAGGCGGTCGAGGCGGCCGCGAAGGACGAGAACGCCAGCTACTCCCTCGGCTCGGTGCTGAACCACGTGCTGCTGCACCAGACGGTGATCGGCCAGGAGGCGCTGAAGCAGCTGAAGATGTTCGGCGAGCGCTCCGCGGACTACCTGTTCGCGTGCGCCGGTGGCGGGTCGAACCTGGCCGGGATCAGCTTCCCGTTCATCCGGGAGAACCTGGAGGGTCGCGCGGAGACGAAGATCGTCGCGTGCGAGCCGAAGGCCGCTCCGTCGCTGACCGAGGGCGAGTACCGCTACGACTTCGGTGACACCGCCGGGCTCACCCCGCTGCTGAAGATGTACTCCCTCGGCGCCGACTTCGTGCCCGACCCGGTGCACGCCGGCGGGCTGCGCTACCACGGCATGGCGCCGCTGGTCAGCCACTGCTACCACGAGGGCCTGATCGATGCGATCTCGGTGAAGCAGCTCGAGGCGTTCGAAGCGGGCGTCATGTTCGCCCGGGCCGAGGGCATCGTGCCGGCGTCGGAGTCCAACCACGCCATCGCCGGGGCGATCCGGCAGGCGCGGAAGGCCACCGAGGACGGCGAGTCGCCGGTGATCGTGATCGGCGTCTCGGGTTCGGGCCAGCTGGACCTGCCGGCCTACGCCGAGTTCCTCGCCGGGGAGATGGCCGACAGCTGATCGACGCGCGAAGGGCCGTCCCGGACCGGGGACGGCCCTTCGTCGTCGTTGTCGCCGGCTGCGAACGCCGGGGCGACCGCGTCGCTCAGGAGTTCGGGGACCCGTCCTGCTTCGGCTCGTCGGGCGCCGCCGGCGCGTCCGACGAGTCCGGATGGGCGGGCGCGGACGGCGGCTGCGACGGGTACCCCTGCCCGGCGGGCGGGTACGGCTGTTCCGCGGGCGGGTAGGCCGGCGGGTACGGCTGCTGGGGGTACGGGTAGCCGGGCTGCGGGTAGCCCTGCTGCGCCGGGTAGCCCTGCGGAGGCTGGGTCGCAGGAGCCTGCACCGGATTGAACTGCGCGGCCCGGGCGCCCGGCATGGTGCCGATCAGCTCCCTGGCCTGGCCGGCGACCTTGTGCTCGGCGAGGATCTCGTACTTGGTCGCCATCGTCTGCGAGACCGACCGGAAATCGCGCTTGCCCTGGCTCATCCAGTAGCCGAGGGCTGCGAACGCGACGCCGACGATGATGCCGACCGCCAGCGCGTACAGGAACAGCAACACGAAGTTCGCCGTGGGCATGAACAGGAACATCACCAGCGTGATCATCAGGCCGGTGGTCAGGCCGCTCTGCACGCCGGAGCCGATCACGGTGCCCCAGTTGCGCCGGCCGAGCACCCGCTCGATCGACTTCAGGTCCGTGCCGACGATGCAGAGGTTCTCCACGGGGAACTTCGCATCGGCGAGGAAGTCGACCGCCTGCTGCGCATCGTCGTAGCTGCCGTACACCCCGACCGACTGCGGGTACTCGAGCTTGAAGAGGCTGCTCAGCCTCGGAGTGGACTGGCTCACTGGCTCTCCTCCATCCCGGCGGCCCGGCCCCTGGCCAGGATCGCGGCGGCGAGCTTGACCCCCGCCTCGTCCACCATCTCGTCGTCGACCACGATCGCGCCGACCGCGCCCTGGGCGAGCTCGGTGGCGTGGGCGTAGGCGGCCATGATCCGTCCGGCCCGCTCGAAGTCGGCGTGCTTCGGCGAGAACACCTCGTTGCCGGCGTCCACCTGGGCCGGGTGCAGGACCCACTTGCCGTCGTAGCCGAGCGCAGCGCTCAGCTCGGCCGAACGCCGGAAGCCCTCGATGTCCCGGATCGCCACGAAGGGCCCGTCGATGGCCTGCAGGCCGTGCGCCCGCGCGGCGACCAGGATCGACATCAGCACGTGGTGGAACGCGTCGGCGGGGTAGCCGGCCGGCTGCGCCCCCACGTTCAGCCCGCCCATGCCGAGGCTGGCCATGAAGTCGCCCGGGCCGAAGACGAGGCTGGCCAGGCGGGGGCTCGCCGCGGCGATCTCGTGCACGTGCAGCAGGCCGACCGCGTCCTCGATCTGCACCTCGAGGCCGATCCGTCCCACGGGCAGGCCGGCGGTGTGCTCCACCTGGGTGAGCAGCAGGTCCAGGGCCTGCACCTGGGCGGCCGACTGGGTCTTCGGCAGGACGAGGGCGTCGATCCGGGAGCCGGCGCCGGTGACGACGTCGATCACGTCGCCGTAGGTCCAGGGGCTCTCCCAGCCGTTCACCCGGACGGTGATCAGACCCGCGGCGAAGCCCCGCTCGTCGTTCAGTCCGTCGACGATCCGCTGCCGCGACTCCACCTTCACTGCGGGAGCGACGGCGTCCTCGAGGTCGAGGAAGATGCCGTCGACGCCGAGCGTGCGGGCCTTCTCGATGAAGCGGTCGGACGAGCCGGGGACGGCCAGGATGGTACGGCGTGGAACGGCTCGATCGGTGCTCACCGTTCCAGCCTATTGCAGGGCACAGACGGACCGGCTATGCGTCAGCTGTGCGAATCCCGCGACCCGTTGGACCCTCTCCCGGCCGGAGGGTCCACGCTGGGCCCATGGACACCGTCGACCTCCGCCGTGAACTGCACCACCTCTACCGGCCGAAGCCGGACCGCTTCGAGATCGTCGAGGTGCCCGAGCTGGGCTACCTGACCATCTCGGGCCGGATGGAGCCTGGCCACGGGCCGGGCGACTCCCCCGGTTTCGCCGCCGCCACCGCGGCGCTGTACGGGCTGGCCTACACCCTGCGCTTCGCGCTGAAGCGGCGTGCGACCGATCCGCTCAACGCGCCCGTGATGCCGCTGGAGGGCCAGTGGTGGCTGTCCGGCGGGGAGTTCGACCTCGCGCGTCCGGACAACTGGGAGTACCGGCTGCTGATCGCCGTGCCGGACCGGGTGACCGCGGCCGACGTGGACGCCGCGCTGGCCAGCCTGCGGGCCAGGCGCGGCGAAACCCCCGCGCTCGACCGGCTCGGCCTCGACCGGTTCGCCGAGGGCACGTGCGCGCAGGTGCTGCACGTCGGCCCGTACGCGACCGAGCCGCAGACCCTGGCGGGACTGCCGGACTTCCTCGCCGCGCACGGGGTGGTCGACCTGGTCGGCCCGGCCGGCGGACGCCACCACGAGATCTACCTGGGCGACCCGCGCCGGGCGGCCCCGGAGAAGCTGCGCACGATCCTGCGGCACCCGGTCGCGCCCGCCTGAGCCCGGCGAACGGGACAAACCTGCCTCGATTCGCCCCGCACGTGCCGAAAAGAGCCCTCGGCGGGCGATGCGGGTCAGTTCTGTCCCGTTCCGTGAACTGCCCGGCCGAGGAGTCGAAGCCCGGGGCGCTCAGCCGACCGGGGTCACCCCCAGCTTGAAGCCGGCCAGGTTGCGCTTGCGGGACGCCAGGCGCTCGGCGAGCGACATCAGCACGGCAGCAGCGGGACGGTCCGGCTCGGTGGCCACCAGCGGGACCCCGAGGTCACCGCCCGCGGCGAGCGAGGGATCCATCGGCACCTCGGCCAGCAGCGGCACCTCGTAGCCGAGGCGGGTGCTCAGCGTGCCGGCCACCTCCGCACCGCCCCCGCTGCCGAACACGTCGACCCGGTGGACGTCCCCGCACTTGGGGCAGGTCACGTCGAGGTAGGCCATGTTCTCGATGACGCCGATCACCTTCTGCTCCAGCATGGACGCCATCGTGCCCGCGCGCTCGGCCACCTCCGCGGACGCCTGCTGCGGCGTGGTCACCACGATCACCTCGGCGTTGGGCAGCTTCTGGCCGAGCGACAGCGCGACGTCGCCGGTGCCCGGCGGCAGGTCGACCACCAGGTAGTCGAGGTCGCCCCAGTACACGTCGGCGAGGAACTGCTGCAACGCCCGGTCGAGGATCGGCCCGCGCCAGGCGATCACCTGCTCGCGGCTCTCCTTGAGCATGCCGATCGAGATCACCCGCAGGCCCATCGTCGGCACCGGCATGATCATCCCGTCGACCGAGGTCGGCATGGCGTCCATCAGGCCGAGCATCTGCGG
>JBDHZJ010000289.1:0-4065 GCA_039811825.1 Propionicimonas sp. | reverse complement strand
GGCAGCGGCAGGCACTGGGCATCTCGCCGCTGCCGCGCAGCCTGGGCAACGCGATCGACCTGATGGAGAACTCCCAGTTGGTCGCCGACACCCTCGGTGAGCACGTCTTCGAGTTCTTCCTGCGCAACAAGAAGGCTGAGTACGACTCCTACCGCGGGCACGTCTCGGAGTGGGAACTGACCCACTCCCTGCCGTCGCTGTAGCGCCCGGCGACGCGTCCCGCGATCGAGGGTCGGCACGGTGGTGCCGGCCCTCGCTGCACGAGCGGGCCCGCGGCCGGGACGCGGCACCCGCGTCCGGGAGTGTACGGATCTGTCCGCCGCGGCCGATCGGCCCTTCCGGCGAGGTTCAATGGGATTCGCCACCGATCGCCGGGCCCGCCGGCCCGGCACCGGGAAATCTCCTGGAGGGGGAGCACCTTCACGGCGTGGTCGGTGAGCGGGCCCGTCATGGATACCGGGGGGCAAGCCCTGGCGGGCCCGCAGGCCGGACGTGGCTCGCCGCCGTCCCGGGCTCCGGGACGGCGGCGACGCGCGTGGTCGACGACGTCAGCGGCTCGCCGACGCGGTCGGTGCGGAACTCGCTGCGCCGGACGCCTCCGCGGTCGGTACGGCCGTGGCGGCCGCCGAGGCCGACGCGGACGCTGACGAGGAGGACGAGCTCGACCGCCGCCCGAAGCTCTGGTTCTCCGGGATGGCGGCGGTGTTGTCGGCCAGCACCACGATCTGGCCCGCCTCGAGGCCGGACGTGATCTGGACCCAGCCGCCGCCGACGGCCCCGGTCTGCACGGTGACCGTGGAGGCCTCCTCGGCGCTGGCGCTGTCCACGACCTGCACGGTCGCGGTGCCGGTGCCGGTCGGCGTGACCGCCGAGGCCGGCAGCCGCAGCACGCTCGTCTCCGCCTTGATCGGGATCAGCACGGACGCCTTGGCGCCACTCGCGAGCAGCCCGGACGCATCGCTCACCGACACCGTGGTGGTGTAGGTCGGCGTGTCCCCACTGGTGCCGCTGGTCTCCAGCGAGGCGATGCTGGTGACCTTGCCGGTCAGCGTCTTGCTGGAACCGGCCGGGGTCACGGTGACCTCCTGGCCGACCTCGACCAGCTCCCGGGTGCTCAGCGGCAGCTCGAAGCTGACCACTGCGCTGCCGGTGCCGACGATCGTGATCGAGCCGGCGGAGGCGCTGTCACCCGCGCTGAGTCCGACCAGGCCGACGGTGCCGGAGATCGGCGCGACCAGGGTGGCGTTCGCCAGGTCCTCCTTCGCCGCCGCCAGGTCCTGGTCCGCGCTCAGCAGGCTCGCCTTCGCCTTCGCGACCGCGGCCTTGCTGACGGTGGTGGTGGAGCTGGAGCTGGAGCTGGACTTCTTCTTGCTCGGCGTGCTCGGCATGCCGCCCCCGCCGGTGCCTCCGCCGCTGGTCAGCTGCGCCACGACCTGCTGCAGGTTCGCGTTGGCCAGGATCACCTCCGCGCGGGCGTTCGCGCAGTCCTGGAGCTGCTCGTCGGTGAACGAGTCCGAGTCCAGCACGTTCGCCAGCTGGGACGCGGTGGCGGTGGCGGTGGTGGTCGCCTTCGCCTCGTCCTTGTCGGTCGTCTGCTGGGCGGCGGCCGACTCGGTCGCCGCTGCGGTCGCGGTCCCGGTCGCGGTGGCCGCCGGCTCCGCGGTGGCCGTCTCCGTCGGCTCGGCGGTGGCAGAGGCGGTGGAGGTCGACGCAGGGTCGACCGTCGGCGTGTCGGCCTCAGGCAGCACCGTGCTGAAGATCGCGTCGCACTTGTCGGCCTCGTCGAGGACGGCGAGGTTCATCCGTGAGGCGGCCTCGTTGAGCACGGTCGGGTCGATCACCACGCTCGCCGCGGACGCGCCGCTGGAACCCGAGGACGAGCTCGCGCTGCTCGAGCCGGACGAACCGCCCGAGCTGGCGCTCGAGGTGCTGGCCGGGTGCTGGGCGGCGTACAGCGCCGCCTCGGCCTGCGCCACGGTCGTGGTGGCGTTCAGCACGGCCAGCCGCAGTGCCCCCTTGCTCAGCACGGCCAGGGTGTCACCGGCCTCGACCTCGTCGCCGACGGCCACGGAGACGGTCTTCACCGTGCCGCTGACGGTGTACGACACCTCCGCGGTGTTCTTCCGGCTGATCGTGCCGGTCGCGGTGTAGGTCTGGGTGACGTCGCCGGTGGCGGCGACCGCCGTCACGTAGCGCTGGCTGGCCGCACTCGAGGACGTGGCCACGCCGATCCCGACACCGGCCACCACCGCGAGGGCGGTGCCGGCACCGAGCACGGCCCGGATTCGTGGGTTCATGGTCATTCACTCCTCAGTGCGTCGATCGGCGCGAGCTTGGCCGCCCGGGAGGCGGGGTAGACACCGGCGACCAGGCCGATGCCCAGCGAAACCACCAGGGCGATCAGCGTTGCCGGAATGGAGATGAGCACCGTCATGCTCAGGATCGGGGTCAGGATCGCCGCGCCGGCGAAGCCGAGGCCCACGCCGACCAGGCCACCGAGCACGCCCAGGATGCCGGCCTCCACCAGGAACTGGCGGCGGATCACCCCCGGGGTCGCGCCGAGTGCCTTGCGCAGGCCGATCTCGCGGACGCGCTCGCTGACCGAGACCAGCATGATGTTCATCACGCCGATGCCGCCGACGAGCAGCGAGATCGCGGCGATGCCGCCGAGCAGCAGGGTCAGCACGCCGGTGACCGACGTCGCCGTCTCGACCAGGGACGCCTGGGTGCTCACCGTGAAGTCCGCGTCGTCGGAGGTCACCTGGTGCGAGGCGAGCAGCGCCGTCTGCACCTGCTGGTAGGCCGCCGACAGGCTGTCGGTGTCCTTGCCGGACAGGTAGATGGTCGAGACGCTGTTCGCGCTGCTGGAGGTGGACAGCCGCGAGCCGAACGTGGTGATCGGCACCAGGACGGTGTCGTCCAGGCTGCTGGTCGTCGAGGAGCCCTCCGAGGCGAGCACGCCGATGATCGTGAACGCCTGGCCGTTGATGCTGATCGTCTGGCCGATCGGGGAGGTGGACGTGAACAGCTCGCTGGAGGTCTCGGACCCGATCACGGCGACGTTCGCCGAGGAGTCCACCTCGGACTGCGTGAAGAAGCGGCCGGTCTCGACCTCGCGGGCCCGGACGGTGAGCCACTCGGGCACGGTGCCGACCACGGTCGAGGTCCAGGTCGTCTCCGAGGACTGCAGGGAGCCGTTGGTCGACGAGGTGGGCGCCACCGCGACCACGTCGGGCGCGATCTCGGGGTCGGCGAGCATCTCGGCGTCCTGCATGGTCAGCGTGGACACGGCGCTGCCGCCGCCGCGGAACCCGCCGGAGGACGACTGCGAGGGGGACACCGAGATCAGGTTCGAGCCGAGCGAGTTGATCTGGTCGGTGATCTGCTGCTGGGCGCCCTGGCCGAGGCCGACGGTGAGCATCACCGCTGCGATGCCGATCAGGATGCCGAGCATGGTCAGCGCCGAGCGCATCCGGCGCGCATTGAGCGCCGCGATGGCCGTGCGCAGGGTCTCGGTCCAGCCCATCATCGCGTTGCTCCCGTCGCCGCGACCGGGACGGACTCCCGCAGCAGTCCGTCGTAGATGTGCACCAGGTGCTTCGCCCGCTCGCCGACGTCCGCCTCGTGGGTGATCACCACGATGGTGCGGCCGGACTCGTTCAGCTCCTCGAACAGCTCGAGGATCTCGGCGGTGGAGTGCGAGTCGAGGGCGCCGGTGGGCTCGTCGGCCAGGATCAGTGCCGGGTCGGTGACCAGCGCCCGCGCCACCGAGACCCGCTGCTGCTGGCCACCGGACAGTTCGCCGGGACGGTGGTGGACGCGCTGGGCGAGCCCCACCTTCTCCAGGGCGAGCATCGCGCGCTCGCGCCGCTCGGCGGCCGGCACCCCGGCGTAGACCAGCGGCAGTTCCACGTTGCGGATCGCGGTCAGGCTGGCCAGCAGGTTGAACTGCTGGAACACGAAGCCGATCTTGGAGTTGCGGATCTCGGCCAGGTGCTTCTCCGACATCGCGCTGACGTCGGTGCCGTCGAGCAGGTAGGTGCCCGCCGTCGGCACGTCCAGGCA
>JBDHZJ010000288.1:0-4067 GCA_039811825.1 Propionicimonas sp. | reverse complement strand
GGAGCTAACGGGATTCGAACCCGTGGCCTCTTCCATGCCATGGAAGCGCGCTACCAACTGCGCCATAGCCCCAGCGTCCTGCGGACGAGTACCTACTCTACCCAAGACCAACCGGTGATGTGAAATCAGGTATCCGCCGGATTCCCGCGCGCCAGCAGCAGCCGGTGGACGGTGATCAGCAGCGCCAGCCAGGCCAGTCCGAACAGCCACGCGAAGATCACGTCGGTGAGCCAGTGGTGGCCGAGGAACACCCGGCTCAGGCCCATTGCGATCGCCCAGGATGCGGCGGCCACGACCGCACCGACCCGCATCCACGCCTTCGGTGCGAGCCACACCACCAGGTACGCGAGCATGCCCGCCACCACGGTGCTGTTCAGCGTGTGGCCGGACGGGAAGGAGAAGCTGGTCTCGTACGGCGCCACCGCGTCGGCCAGCGGCGGACGGTTGCGGGCCACGATCGCCTTGCCGACCACGGTGAAAGTGACACTGCCGGCGCCGGCCACCAGCATCAGCCAGATGATCGTGCGCCGGCGGAACGCCAGGTAGAGCGCGAGCATCAGGCCACCGCCGATCATCACCATCGGCAGCGTCGTGCCGAGGTTGGTGAAGGCCGTCACGAGCACCTCCGACAGCGGGGTACGCGCGTGGATCGCCCAGTCCAGGACGGGACGGTCGAGGCCGGCCACGCCGTCTGACTCGGTCACTGCGTCGTAGACGGCCTCGGCGCCGACCATCAGGGCGATGAACACCGCCCCGCCGACCAGTCCGCTGAACAGGAGGGCCGCGGAGTCCGGGACCGACCGGGCGCGGGACGCGAGCGTGCCCGTCGGGTCGTCGCTCACCCGTTCCTCCGCATCCGTCGAGCCTACCCGAGCGGTACGGGTGCCGGAGCGGCCGGAATAGGACGCCGAAGACCGCGGTTGGGAGTCTCTGAAGCCCCCGAAGGGCGAACCCCACACTCCGAAAGGCAGGCATCCATGACCGTCAGCTCCGCACAGGCCCACTGGGAAGGCTCCCTGATCGAGGGAGGCGGCGAGGTCGAGTTCCTCAGCTCCAGCCTGGGCAGCGTCGAGATCGACTGGCGATCGCGCGCCGGCGAGGCCCCCGGCAGCAAGACCACTCCCGAGGAGTTCATCGCGGCCGCCCACGCCTCGTGCTACTCGATGGCCCTCTCCCACGCCCTCGCCGGCAACGGCACCCCTCCCGCCACCCTCGACACCAAGGCAGACGTCACGTTCGTGCCCGGCGAGGGCATCACCGGCATCCACCTCACCGTGACGGCGTCCGTCCCCGGCCTCACCGCCGAGCAGTTCGCCGGCTTCGCCGACGACGCCAAGACCGGCTGCCCCGTCTCGGCGGCGCTCACCGGCACCACGATCACGCTGGACGCCACGCTGGTCTGACCCACTCGGTGGGGGCTTGCGCGGGGGAGTGACCCCGCGCAGCCGAACCTGAGAATTGCGCAAGGTACTCCCACACACCTTCCCTGACTCCCATCCCCGGAACGATCATTGACCTGATCGCGAGAGGGGGAGCTCGTGGACCCGAGGCATGCCCACCCCGGCCCCGGCAGCCGTGCCCATCGTCCGCGCCTGCGGACGGGCCGCGGCGTCCCGCCCCGACACGCGGAAGCCGGCCCGGCGCCACGGCAGCACGGGGACCTCGCCAGGGGACTGGCGCAGCTGGGCCTGAGCACCCTGCTCACCGTCGTGATCGTCGTCGCCGGCGGCGTCGTGGGGCTGGTCGTTCCGCCCGCCTCGCCGGCGGCGCCGGCGGCGCCTCGTCCCACGGCTGCGGTCGCGCCGACGCTGGCGGAGGCTCCCGCCCTGGTGGCCCCGCCCGCACCGACCCCCGGGCTGGCCGGCGGAATCATCGAGAGCGGGGACGACCTGCTGTCCGATCCGATCGGCGTCCAGACCGGCCCGGTCGATCCGGCGGTCGACGGTGACCTGATCGGCTGGCCGGTGAGCGACCACACGCCGTCCACCGGCTTCGGCTACCGCAGCGACCCGTTCACCCACCGCCAGCGCTGGCACGACGGCGTCGACCTCGGCCAGCCCTGCAACGACCCCGTGCACGCCTCGCTGGACGGCACCGTCGCCTACGTCGGCTGGGCCGGCGGCTACGGGAACCGGGTCATCATCCGGCACGCAGACCGCGGCGGGCTCAGTTTCGCGACCACCTACAACCACCTGCGCGAGGCCGAGGTGAGCCTCGGGCAGGCCGTGGTGCAGGGCCAGGTCGTCGGACGCGTGGGCTCCACCGGTCGCTCGACCGCGTGCCACCTGCACTTCGAGGTGATCCTGGACGGGTCCTACGTCGACCCGATGCGGTTCCTCACCGGCGACCAGTCGAAGGCCTCGCTGAGCCGCAGGGTGGGCAGCTACATGCCGTCCGGGTTGCCCTCGCCGACGCCGAGCCCCACGGCCAGCCGGACGGCGAAGGCGACGCCATCGCCGAGCCCGAGCCGCTCGACCGCCACGCCCACCCCGAAGCCGACGCCGACCCCGACACCCACGCCGACCCCGACACCCACGCCGACCCCGACACCCACGCCGACCCCGACACCCACCCCGACCCCGACACCCACGCCGGCGTCGAGCAGCCCCGCGGCCACGAACACCCCCGCGGGCAGTGCCAGTCCGAAGCCGGCGGAGTCCCCTGCCACACCCGGGCAGTCCGCCGAACCCGACGGCACCACGACCCCCTGACGCCCTGTGCGAGAATCGGGCGATGACCCGATTCGCCGCGGTGGTCGCCGTGCTCGCCGTCCTGCTGTCGGGTTGCACCGGCCCGGTGCCCAGCGGCGGCGACACCCCGGCCGACCTCAACGTCTGGCCCTCGGCCGACGACACCGCCACCGCCACCGCCGTGGCCGGCCAGACCGTGCTCGCCGACAACCTGGACGTGCCCTGGGACATGGCCGTCCTCCCCGACGGGAGCGTCCTGGTCACCCTGCGCGACAAGGCTCGCGTGGTGCGGGTCCGGGACGGGCGGGCCAGGGTCGTGGACACGGTCGACGGCGTCGTGCCGGACGGCGAGGGCGGGCTGCTCGGCATCGCGCTCTCGCCCACCTTCGGCGACGACCAGCTGGTCTACCTCTACTACACCGCCGCCCACGACAACCGGGTGGTGCGCTACCGCTACTCCCCGCAGCGCCTGAGCGACCCGACGCCCATCCTGACCGGCATCCCGAAGGCCAACCACCATGACGGCGGCCGGCTCCGGTTCGGGCCGGACGGCAACCTCTACATCGGCACCGGCGACGCGGGGCGTCCGCGGCTCGCCCAGGACCGGCACTCCCTGGCCGGCAAGATCCTGCGCGTCACCGCGGACGGTGACGTGCCCGGCGACAACCCGTTCGCGAACCCGGTCTACAGCTACGGCCACCGCAACGTGGAGGGCCTCGGCTGGGACGTCAGCGGCCAGCTGTACGCCAGCGAGCTCGGCCAGGACACCTGGGACGAACTGAACCTGGTCGAACCCGGCGGGAACTACGGCTGGCCGAAGGCCGAGGGGGTCGCCGACGACAAGGCGTTCATTGATCCCGTCGTGGTCTGGGACCCCGACGAGTGCTCGCCGAGCGGCATCGCGGTCACGTTCGGGGGCACGGTCTACGTCGCCGCGCTGCGCGGCGAGCGCGTGTGGAGCGCCACCCGCACCGACACCGGGATGACCGATCCGGAGGTGTTCCTGCGGGGGCTGGGCCGGATCCGTGCCGTCGAGGTGGTCGACGACCGGCTCTACCTGCTCACCGACAACACCTTCCGGGGCACCCCGAAGACCGGCGACGACCAGTTGGTCTCCGTGCCGCTGGGCTAGCCGGGGTGGGTTCGGCCGGCTCAGCGGTCGGGCGAGGCGCCCCAGATCCGGCTCAGGTAGTCGCGCATGGAGCGGTCGGAGGAGAAGAACCCGCAGCGGGCCACGTTGAGGATCGCGGACTTCGTCCACGCCTCCTTGTTCAGGTACGCCTTCTCCACGCTCGCCTGCGCGTCCAGGTAGGACTGGTAGTCGGCCAGCGCCATGAACCGGTCCTGGTAGAGCAGGTTGGAGACCACCGGCTCGAA
>JBDHZJ010000287.1:0-4068 GCA_039811825.1 Propionicimonas sp. | reverse complement strand
CTCAACCCGCTGATGATCTGGTCGGTGCTGGCCGGGGCGCACAACGAGGCGTTCACGCTGGTGTTCGCGATCGTCGGGCTGTTCTTCATGCGCCGCAGCCCGTTCCTGGCCGGCCTCGGGATCGGCCTCGCCGGGACGGTGAAGGTGTCGCTCGTCTTCTACGGTGTCGCGATGGCCTGGGGCTACCGCCGGGACTGGCGCAAGCTGCTGCAACTGTGCCTCGGCGCGGTGATCCCGCTGGTCATCGCCTACGGCCTGCTGGTGCCGCAGGCGCTGCTCGCCGCGGGCCGCAACACCGGCTACATCTCGGCCGGCTCGTGGGCGCCTTGGCTGCAGTGGGCGCTGACGCCGATCATCGGCGACCTGCCCGCCCGCGGTTTCATCGGCTGGGCGGGCTGGGCGTTGATGGTCGTCGTGATCTGGATGCTGTCCCGGGTGATGCCGTGGCGCCTGGTTCCCGGCGTCCCCGACCACCACGACCCGCGCCGCGACCCCCTCACCATCGCGGTGCGCACGGCGGCGATCCTGACCTCGGCCTGGCTGGTCACCTCCCCGTACACGCTCAGCTGGTACGACCTCACCACCTGGGTGCCGCTCGGCCTGATGGTCGCCTCGCGCCTGGACGTGCTGATGATGTGGCGGGGGTTCTGGCTGTCGGTCGCCTACGTGACCGGACGCTCGGTGCAGTTCAGCGAGCCGATGGTGGCGATCGCCGACGTGGTCCGCAACGTGCTGTGCTCCGGCGCGCAGGTCCTGGTGCTGGTGGCGATCGTGCACTGGTGGTGGACGTGGGGCCACGAACTCCCCCGGCAGCCGGAGTGGCTGCGCCGGGCGCGGCAGCGGGAGGAACCGGCCCCGGTCGGTTGAGCCGGATCGGGACGGTCCCGGTTCGCGTCACCGCGCCGGGCGACGCGAAAGAGAACCGTCCCCGATTCAGTCGGGCGCGCACCACTACGCTGAGCGGGTGCTCGGATACTACGGACCCGCGGGAACCTTCACCCACCAGGCGTTGCTGACCATCTCCACCGACGAGGCGGTCCCCTTCGCCACGGTGGGTGAGGCGCTGGACGCGGTCCGGTCCGGGGCGGTCGAGGCCGTGATGGTCCCGATCGAGAACTCGGTCGAGGGCGGGGTGTCCGCGACGCTCGACACGCTGGCGGCCGGACGGCGCCTGATGATCGTCCGCGAGGTGCTGGTGCCGGTGCAGTTCAACCTGTACGCCCGCCCCGGCACGGCCCTGGCCGACGTGCGCCGGGTGGTCACCCACCCGCACTCGGCGGCCCAGACCCGCGGCTGGATGGCGGCGAACCTGCCGTCCGTTGCGGTGGTGGAGGGCGGGTCGAACGCGGCCTCGGCCATGGAGGTGGCCGATCCCGGCTCGCGTTTCGACGCCGCCATCTGCGGCCGGATCGCCGGCGAGATGTACGGGCTGGAGGCGGTCGCCACCGGGATCGCCGACAACGACAGCGCGGTGACCCGGTTCGTGCTCGTCTCGCGTCCCACCGAGCCGCCGGCCCGCACGGGCGCGGACAAGACCACCCTGGTCGCCTACATGCACACCGACCGGGCCGGCGCCCTGCTGGAGATCCTGGAGCAGTTCTCCGGCCGCGGCGTCTCGCTGTGCCGGATCGAGTCCCGGCCGACCAAGACCGGCATCGGGAACTACTGCTTCAGCATCGACGCCGAGGGGCACCTGCGCGATCCGCGCGTGGCGGAGGCGATGCTCGGCCTGCACCGGATCTGCGAGGACGTGATCTTCCTCGGTTCGTACCCGAGGGCTGACGGCGTCCGCCCTGCCGTGGCCCGGGGTTTCGCCGACTCCGACTTCGAGGCGGCCGCCGCCTGGTACGCGTCCCTGGTGAACCCCGCAGACGTCTGACCCCCCACCCGCCGAGTTGTCAGAATCTGGTGCGCCTATAGGCGCACCAGATTCTGACAACTCGGGAGAGCGCCTAGGGTGAGGGGCGTGCGCACGACCACTGAGAAGCTCCCCGGGCTGACCCTGACCACCCTCACCCTCGACGTCCCCCTCGACCACACCGACCCGGGCGGCGTGCAGATCGAGGTGTTCGCCCGCGTCGCCACCGGAGAGGACGGCGCGAACAAGCCCTACCTCGTCTTCCTGCAGGGCGGCCCGGGGCACGAGGCGCCGCGTCCGACCGGGGTGCCCGGCAGCCCGCCGTGGCTGGCCCGCGCACTGCAGGACTACCAGGTGGTCATGCTCGACCAGCGCGGCACCGGACGCTCGACGCCGATCTCCTCCCGCGTCGTCCGGGACGGGGATACGGTGCGCGCGGAACTGGTCGCGCCGCTCGCCGGGCTGGACGCCTCCGCCCAGGCCGAATGGCTGCGGCACCTGCGCGCCGACGAGATCGTCAATGACGCCGAGCGGGTGCGGGAGGCGCTTGGTGCGACACAGTGGACGGTGCTGGGCCAGTCGTTCGGCGGGTTCACGACGCTGCACTACCTGTCCACGCATCCGGAGTCGCTCGCCGGCGCCCTGGTCACGGGCGGGCTCAGCGCCGTCCAGCGCCCCGTCGACGACATCTACGCGGCGACCTGGCAGATCATGATCGCCAAGTCCGAGGACTACTACCGGCGCTTCCCCGGCGACCGCGACCGCGTCCGTGAGCTCAGCGCCCTGTGCGCGGACGGGCGGATCACGCTGCCCAACGGCGACACCGTCTCCCCCGAGCGGTTCCGCACCGTCGGCCACCGGTTGGGCATGCAGTCCGGGGCCGAGTCGCTGCACTACCTGTTCGGGCTCGACCACACCTCGTCCGCCTTCGCCCACGACCTCGCCGGCGCGCTGCCGTTCGAGGGACGCAACCCGCTCTACGCGGTGCTGCACGAATCCAGCTACGCCGACGGCGTCGCCACCCGCTGGTCGGCCGAGCGGACGATGCCCGACCGGGTCCGCGACGACGTCACCCTGCTCGGCGGCGAGCACCTCCACCGCAGCGTGTTCGCCGAGGACACGGGGCTGCGTCCGTTCGCCGCGGCGGCTGGCATGCTCGCCGATCACGAGTGGAACCAGCTCTACTTCCCCGAGCGGCTCGCGCAGGCCGACGTCCCGGTCGCCGCGGCGGTCTACCACGCGGACGCCTACGTGCCGGCGGAGTTCTCGCTCGAGACCGCCGCACTGCTGCCGGACTGCCGCGCCTGGGTGACCAGCGAGTACGAGCACAACGGCCTGCGCATGGACACCGCAGTGCTCGACCACCTGATCGGCCTGCTCAGGGGACGCCGCTGGCTGTGACGCCAATACGGTCCCTGAGGAGCGTTCGTGAGGAACGAGCGAACGCGTCACGAAGGGCCCCGGTGCGCGACAGCCCTTCGTGACGCCCTGCGCTTCGCAAGCTCAGCGCCGGGCTCCTCGGGGACCGTGTCGGGGGATTCTGTGCGAGCGATAGGCTTTCGGCTCGTGATCGACCCGAAGCTGCTGCGTACCGACCCCGACCGAATCAGGCGCTCCCAGGCGGCGCGCGGCGAGTCGACCGAACTGGTCGACCAGCTGGTCTCGGCGGACGAGTCGCGCCGCGCGGCGATCGTCGACTTCGAGACCCTGCGCGCAGAGCAGAAGGATCTCGGCAAGCAGGTGGCCCGGGCCCAGGGGGACGAGAAGGCCGCCGTGCTCGCGCGGACGAAGGAGCTGTCCGCGCAGGTGAAGGCCGCGCAGGTCGACGCCGACGCCGCCGGCACCCGCTTCGACGAGCTGTTCAAGCAGCTTCCGAACCTGGTCATCGACGGCGTCCCGACCGGCGGCGAGGACGACCTCTACGTGCTCGAGACCATCGGCACCCCGCGCGACTTCGCCGCCGAGGGGTTCGAGCCGAAGGACCACATCGAGATCGCCGAGGGTCTCGCCGCGATCGACATGGAGCGCGGGGCGAAGGTGTCCGGCGCCCGCTTCTACTTCCTCACCGGCCCCGGCGCGCAGTTGGAGATCGCGCTGCTGAACCTGGCCATGGCGAAGGCGGCCGAGTGGGGCTTCACGCCGATGATCCCGCCGGCGCTGGTGCGTCCGTCCGCGATGGAGGGCACCGGCTTCCTCGGCCAGGCCGCCGA
>JBDHZJ010000286.1:0-4068 GCA_039811825.1 Propionicimonas sp. | reverse complement strand
GTGATACCAGCGGAGGGAGCCGGGCTGGGTGCGGTCCCGTTGCCGCCATCCGTCCCGCCATCGTCGGGGGCGGGAAGGCCACCCGTGCCAGACACCTCCGGTCCGACGACCACCCCTGCCGGCCCCTCCGCCGCCTCCTACGGCGTCGGCGCGAGGGTCTCGCTGTACCCGATGTGCGACGACTACGTCGACGTCATCCTCGGGGCACTCGCCGACACGCCGGTCCCGGACGGCGTGACCACCGCCACGTCTCCGGTCAGCACGTTCGCCGGCGGGCCAGAGGACACCGTCGTACCGTGGCTGGCCGACCTCGTCGCCGCCGCGACCCGACGGGCGGACGGCGCGCACCTCGCGGCCGCCATCCTGTTGTCCAGGGGATGCCCCGGGGAGGTGAGCTGCGAGTTGGCGTCCGGCCCGTGGGCGTCCGACGACTCGGTCGACGTTCCCGGCACCGGGATCGAGGCGTGGGCCGACTGGTCGCTCTACCCCCTGCCCGACGGTGCCCGGGCGCCCGGCGACCACATGGAGCCGATCATGGCCGCCGTCGAGAGTGCCCGGGAGTCTGGGCTCTACCACTCCTCCGACCACTACGTGACGCGCCTCCGGGGCGACGTCGGCGCGATCCTCGCGCTGGTCGCCACGGCGTGGCTCGGCACCGGCAGCCACGTCCAGCACGTCGTGACCCACCTCACCATGTCCATCAACTCACCCACCCAGGGAGATCCCTCATGAATGCACCGTCGTCCGACCGACCCACGACCGGCCGGTCCGTGGCCGACGCAGCGACACCCCGTCCGACCCCGGACGGCGCCCCCGTCACCCGACCCGCGGCCCGTGGCCTGGCCCTGTCCGAGATCGTGGCGATCGTCGTTCTCGGCGTCGTGTTCGGCTTCCTCTACTTCGCGCTGGTCACGGCGTGGAAGGCACTCGCGGTCGCCATGGGGCCGGCCGGTGACCTGGCCCAGAACGTCCTCATCGGTGGCTGGATGGTGGCGGCGCCGCTGGCGCTGTTCATCACCCGGCGCCCGGGGGCGGGCGTCATCGCCGAGGTGATCGCCTCGCTCGTCGAGGTGGTGTTCCTCGGCAGTCCGGTCGGGCCGATCCTCTTCGTGAGCGCGCTCGTCCAGGGCGTGGGTGCCGAGTTGGCGTTCGCCGCGACCCGCTACCGCAACCACGGTCTCCCGGTCTACCTGGCCTCCGGTGCGACGGCCGCGCTCGCCAGCTTCGCCTGGAGCACCGTGCGCTTCGGTTGGTGGGGCCAGGACCTGTTCTGGCTCCGGCTCGGGCTCCACGTCGCTTCGGGCGTGGTGCTGTGCGGCCTGCTCGCCTGGCTCCTCGGACGCGCTCTGGCCCGGACCGGTGTTCTGCGCGACCTGCCGGGCGGCCGCGCCGTCCGTGGCTGACGAGAGTCTCCACCTTCCGCGCCAGCCCGAGGCGCGGGACGCGACGGTGGCCGGCGCACCACCCAGCGTCCCGGTCCTCGAGGCGTGCGTGACCGTCGCCCACGACGGCGTCCCGGTACTGGACGACGTGTCGCTGGCCGTGCCCGAGTCGGGGGTGGTGGCGCTGACCGGGGCCTCGGGGTCCGGGAAGTCGACGCTGCTCGCCGTCCTCGCGGGCCTCGTGCCGCATTCCCGCGCGGGCGCGCTGTGGGGCCGGGTGCGCCATCGGGGCACCGACGTGACGCTCGATCCGCCGTGGGAACGCGCAGCGTGGCTCGGCTTCCTGGCCCAGGACCCGGCCGCCGGCCTGTGCCTGACCCAGGTGCGTGACGAACTCGCGCTCCCGCTGGAGAACGCGGGCGTGCCCCGGGAGCAGATCGGCGCGCGCGTCGACGCCATCGCGGCTCGGCTCGGCATCACGCACCTGCTCGAGCGTGGCACGGGCCAGCTGTCAGGCGGCGAGCAGCAGCGTGTCGCCCTCGCCGCGACACTGGCCGGTGAGCCGGACGTGCTCCTGCTGGACGAGCCGCTGTCCATGCTCGACCCGGACTCCGCGGCCGAGGTGGCGGGCCTCCTCCGCGACGAGCTGTCGAGCCGCACCGCTGTCATCGTGGAGCACCGCGCCGCCGAACTGGCCGCCGCCGGGATCCACCCGGACTCCTTCGTCGCGCTGGGGACGCCACCGGCGCCTCCCGCGGCTTCCCGGCTGCGACCGGAGCCCGGGCCAGTGGTGCTCGAACGCACCCTGGTCGGCGTCCGGCGCACCCCGGATGGCCCGATAGTCGTCGACGGCGTCGACGTCACCCTGCGGGCGGGCAGCGTCACGGTGCTGAGCGGCCCGAACGGGTCGGGAAAGACGACACTCCTGCTCGCGCTCGCCGGCCTCCTGCCCGGATCCGGCGGCGGCCCCTCCCCCGGCGCGGGTGCCGTCGGCATGGTGTTCCAGCGCCCGGAGAACCAGTTCGTGGCGTACACCGTCGCCGAGGAGGTGGCCTGGCAGGCCGACCCCGGGCGGGCGAGGGCGATGGTGGCGCGGCTGGGCCTCGCCGGCCACGAGGAGCAGAGCCCGCACCGACTCTCGCTGGGACAGCAGCGTCGCCTCTGCGTCGCAGCAGCCGCAGCCCAGGGACGTCCCGTCCTGCTGCTGGACGAGCCCACCTTCGGTCTGGACGAGGCCGGCTGCGCAGCCGTGGAGGAACTGCTGCTCGACCTGCGCGACGAGGGACGTGCCCTGCTCGTCGCCACCCACGACGCCGGGCTCGCCGCGAGACTGGCCGACGCGCATCTGCGCCTCACCGCCCAGCCGTCCCGGACGCAGCCGGCACCGTCTCCCCCTGTCCCGGACTCGTTCCTGTCGCGCTGCTCGCCGATCGGGAAGTTCGCCGGGGTGCTGGTGGCGAGCCTCGCCCTGCTGTCCACGACCGCCGCCCTGCCCGCGTTCCTGCTGTGGGCCCTGACGACGGTCTCCCTGCCGCCGCTGGCCCGCCTCCGGGCGCGGACGGTGCTGCGCTTCCAGGTGCCGATCGCCTGGTTCGCGCTGTCCGCGTTCCTCGTCAACGTGATGAGCCGCCCGGGTCCCGCGTTCATCGAGTGGGGCCCGTTCACGATCAGCCAGCCAGGCTGGGAGGCGGGGGTGGGGCTCGGCGCCCGTGCCCTCGCGGTGGGCGCGCTGGCCGCCTGCTTCGCGCTCACCACCGATGCCGTGGCCTTCCTCAACGCGGCCCACCAGCAGGCACGCGTCCCCGCGCGTCACGCCTACGCGCTCATGGCCGGCTACCGGCTCCTCGAGATGCTGCCGGACGAATGGTCGACGATACTCGCCGCCCACCACGTTCGATCCCGGGGGAACCGGCGCCGACGCCTGGGCATCGACGGCTTCCGTCGGGCCGCATTCAGCCTGCTGGTGGTGGCCCTGCGGCGCGGCCAGCAACTGGCCGAGGCGCTGGAGGCCCGTGGCCTGGGGCGCACGCCGCGAACCGTGTGGCGCACGGTCAGCTGGGGCTGGCGCGACGGGATCCTGGCGCTGGTGGTGGCGGCCGTGACCGTGGCAGTGCTGCTGACGGGGTGACCCGCCCCCACCACGGGTCGATCAGCCGGCGGCGCGCCTGATCAGCTCGATCAGCTTCTTCTCCTCCGCCGGGCCGATCGTGGTCAGCGCGTAGGACGTGGGCCACATGGCGCCGTCGTCGAGCGCGGCGCTGTCGTTGAAGCCGAGCGTGGAGTACCGGGCCTTGAACTTCGAGGCGGGCTGGAAGAAGACGACGGCCTTGCCGTCCCGGTTGTAGGCGGGCATCCCGTACCAGGTCTTGGGCAGCAGTTCGGGAGCGTGCTCGCGGACCAGCGCGTGCACCTTCTCGGCGAGCACCTTGTCCTCGCCGGTCAGCTCGCCGAGCTTCGCGAGCAGGTCGGCCTCGTCCTGGGCCGCCTTGTCCGCGCTGCCCTTGCGCTTCTTCTCCGCCTTCAGCTCGGCGGCGTACTCCTTCATCGCAGCCTTCTCCTCCGCGCTGAAGCTGACCTTGTCGTCGGTGGCCATGGGTCTTCCTCTCTCTCCCGCTCCGGGTACCCAGTCTGCTGGTGGAACCGCGTCCATCGCTTCTCCATTCCTGCCCGATGAAAGTGTCAGTGG
>JBDHZJ010000285.1:0-4069 GCA_039811825.1 Propionicimonas sp. | reverse complement strand
GAGTTCCGGGGGTGCACGTTCGAGGGGGTGCGTCTGCCGGAGGGGGTGCGGGTGGTCCCCGGGTATCCGGGGGTGGCGCGGCGTGGGCTGGAGTTGCTGGCCGGGGATGAGTCGGTCGATGCCCGGATGTTGCGCGGCCAGTTCGAGAACGACCTGAAGCTGCCGGGCAGTGAGGACTCCGTCGGGGTGTACAACCGGCGTGACTATGTGGCCTCGGGTGGGGAGGGTTTCGCTGACTTCGCCGAGGTTGTTCTCGGGCTGCGGGCTGCGGGATCGTCGGAATAGGTGCGTCGCCGATCTTGCCGGATCGATTCGTGAAGCCGGCGGTGGGCCGTCCTCTCTCCGCGGAACCAAGGCGTCCCAGGTACTCCGGCATGCGACCGCCGGCAGGACCGGGTCCCGACGCGGCGCCAGTGACCTGCCACGCCGTCGCGCGGGCGCGGTCACTCCTCCGCGGCGGCCCAGTCCGCGTGCAGCCTCTGCTCGGTCTCCTTGTCCGGGTAGAAGAACCGGACCAGGGTGAGGCCGAGGAGCACGGCCACGAGGCCGGCGGCGTAGGCGAGGCGGTCGCCGTGCAGGAACGAGTCGCGCGCGGCGGCGATGATCTGGTCGGCGTACTGGGGGTGCGCCGCCGCGATCTGGGCGGCGCCCGCGTACGACATCTGCAGCTGGTTCTGGGTCTCGGCGGTGATGTCCTGCCCGGACGAGGCGCCCGCAGCCGCCATCGCCGAGGCGTAGCCGGCGGTGAGCAGCGCGCCGAAGATCGAGGTCATCACGGCCCCGCCGAGGTCGCGCTGGAGGTCGGCCGTCCCGGACGCCATGCCCGCCCGGCGCAGCGGCACCGAACTGGTCAGCGAGTTGGCGGACGGGGTCTGGGCCAGGCCGATCCCGAGCCCCATCAGCAGCAGCGGGATGACGACGACCACGTACGGGGTGTCCTCGCCCCACAGCAGCAGCATCGCCACGAACGACAGGCCGAGGATCGACTGGCCGGTGAGCAGCGTCCGCCGTGAGCCCCACGCGGCCACGAGGCGGGCCGACATCGGGGCGACCAGCACCATCAGGACCACCGCGGGCAGGATCGCCGCCCCCGCGGCGAGCGAGCTGTAGCCGAGCACGTTCTGCAGGTACTGCTGGTTGATGAACAGCACGCCCATCAGCGCGCCGAAGATGATGATCCCGGCGACCGCGGCCACCCAGAACGTGGGCCGCCGCGCGACGTCCAGGTCGTACAGCGGGTTCGGGGCCCGGCGCTGCCGGAGCACGAACAGCACCGCAATCACCACCGCGACCCCGATCAGCACCAGCGCAAGCACCTGCAGGTTGGGTGCCGCCACGATGTTCAGCGCGACCACGAGGGCGCCGACCATGAGGGCGGACAGCAGCCCGCCGTAGTTGTCCACCGGCGTCTCGCTCTCGGCCAGGCCCGAGGGCACGAACCGCACGGCCAGGACCAGGCCCAGCAGCGCCAGCGGGATGGTGACCAGGAACACCGAGCCCCACGCGAAGACCTGGAGCAGCGCCCCGGACACCAGCGGGCCGAGCACCGCCGAGCCGGTGCCCAGCGCCGACCACAGCGCGATGGCCCGGGTCCGCGCCGGCCCCGCCCACAACACCGTGATCAGGGCGAGCGTGGTCGGGAAGGTAAGGCCGGCCCCGAGGCCACCGACGACCCGGGCCGCGATCAGCACCTCAGTCGAGGGCGCGATGCCTGCCACCAGCGAGGCGGGCATGGCCAGGGACATCCCGATCACGATCATCCGCTTGCGGCCGTACCGGTCGCCGAGCGCCCCGAACCACAGCACCGAAGCGGCCAGGCCGAGCGAGTAGCCCACGGCTATCAGGTTCAGGTTCAGCTGGGACGCCGACAGCGCCGAGCCGATGGCGGGCAGGGCGACGTTCGCCACGGTCAGGTTCAGGTTCGCCACGCCCGCGACCAGGATCAGGGTGCCGAGCACCACCCCGGCGTGCTCCGGTGCCCGGCTCGCGGTACCCCCCTTCGCTGGGGCGTCAGACATCTCCGGCTCCGTCCTCTCGCTGTTGCGCGCGGAGTGCCTCCGCACGTTCCCAGGCCCGTTCGACCGACTCCATCAACTGGTCGGTCTCCGGGATCACGTTGTCCTCCCCGAAGCGCTGCAGGGAGCCGGTGCGCCGGAGCAGGTCGTGCAGCCGGGTGGGCACCCCGCAGACGACCAGCGCGAGGCCCTGCTGGCGCATCTCGTCGGCCTTGCGGTCGAGCATCCGCAGGAAGGTCGCGGACGGGATCGCCAGCGAGCCGCGCGTGGAGATCACCAGCGCGGCGTCGGTCGCCCCGGCCGTGTCCGGCCACTCCTGGTCGAGGTGGTTCACCTCCGAGAAGAACCCGATGCCGGCGTAGTGCAGCACCGTCGTGGCGTGCGACGGCAGCGTTGTGGGGGCGTCGGCGAGGCTCCAGGCGGCCTCCCCGCGCCGGACCAGCTCCACGAGGCGTCCGGCCCCGGTGCCCTGCACCGCGGCGAGCAGGATCGACAGCGCGGCGCCGATGAAGATCGCCTGCTGCAGCGGCAGTGCCGTGGTGGCGACGAAGGTGACGACCATGGCGGCGCTCGAGGCAGGCGACGTCCGCAGCACCAGCCGGATGTCGGCCAGGCGTCCGACGACGAGCTCCCCACCGATCACGATCATCAGCCCGCCGATCACCGGCATCGGGATCAGGCCGGCCAGCGGGCCCACGGCCAGGACGATCACCATCAGCCAGAGCCCGGCGAAGATGCCCGCCCACCGGGTCTGCGAACCCGCGCTGGTCGCGACGCCCGTGCGGGACATCGAGCCGCCGGTCGGCAGGGCGCCGAAGAAGCCGCCGACGATGTTCGCCGCACCCTGCGCGCTGAAGTCGACCGACGCGTCGCTGCGTGAGCCGTCCGGATTCGCCACCGCCGAGCTGATCCCGGCCGCCTGGGCGAGGGCGACCAGCGCCACCGCGACGGCCCCGGTGGCCAGTGCCGGCAGGGCGGAGAGGTCCGGCAGGGTGAGCGGCGGCAGCGAACGGGGGATCGGCGCGATGTCGCCGACGAGTTCGACCTGCAGGGCTGCGGCCGCGGCCACGACGGTGACGGCGAGCAGCGCGATCAGGGTCGCGAACGGACGCAGCGCGCGGACCAGGCGCACCACGAACCACACCGCCACCGTGGCGACCGCCACCAGGGTGGTGGTGAGGTCCCACTCGCCGATGTGCAGCACCGCGCCGACCAGCTTGCCCACCGTGTTCGAGGACGCCGGCGAGTAGGCGGTGGCGTCCTTCACCACCCCGGCCACGATCTGCACCGCGATCCCCGTGGTGAAGCCCGTCATCACCGCGGCCGACACGTAGGCCATCACCGAGCCCAGCCGGAGCAGCCACATCGCCAGCATCACCACACCGGTCAGCACGGTGAGGGTCGCGATCGCGCCGACGTCGCCGCTCTTCAGCCCCGCCGACGCGAGCACGCTCTGCGAGGTCAGCGCGATCGCGGAGGTCAGCGTGGTCACCATCAGCACCGTCCGCGCGAACACCGACCCGAGGATGGTCGGGACCACCCCGGACCAGAGCCCCAGCGGCGCGGCGAAGCCGCCGATCGACGCGTAGGCCATTCCCTCCGGGATCGAGAACAGCCCGGTCACCAGGCCCGAGGACACGTCCCGCCAGGTCGGTTTCGGAACCGAGGTGGCCATGTTGCCGTCCCTTCCCAGTCGTGGAGCAGGCGGGAACGGCGGAGGTTGCGGCCCCGCCGGGTGTTCCCCGTACACGGTGCTCCCTCAGGGGTGGCTTCGACCACACCCTGCGCGGGTGATCCTGACCCCGCGCGACCCGGCCGTCGCAGCGGGTCGGCCGGACCTGCCGGGGCTCTGGTTCGGGTCAGCCGGACGTCACAGGGCGATCACGGTAACGTCGATCACGGCTGCGTGCGCCCGGATCGCCTCGACCAGTGCCGCGTCGACCACGCCCTCGACGTTGATCCGCGCGACCGCGGCGAGGGCGCCGTCGAAGATGACGTTCTCCATCTCCTGGACGTTGATCCCGGCCGCGCTGATCGCGTCCAGCGTGTGCGCG
>JBDHZJ010000284.1:0-4081 GCA_039811825.1 Propionicimonas sp. | reverse complement strand
TCTGCCAGAGGAAGGCGGCGATCAGGCCGACCAGGATGCCGCCCAGCACGCTGTAGTTGACCAGTTCCTGGGTGCCGCCCTCCGCGGGGAGCCCCAGCACGAGCGGCGACATGGCGTCACCGACCGCCTTGTAGACGAGGTAGCCGACGACCGCCGCCATCGCGGTGGAGCCGTCGGCCTTCTTGGCCATGCCGATCGCGACGCCGACCGCGAACAGCAGCGGCAGGTTGGCGAACAGGGCGCCGCCGGCCGCACCGATCACCGATGCCACGGCGTCCCAGCCGAGGCCGTCCGGGCCGAGCATGTCCGCCTGCCCGAGCCGCAGCAGCAGTGCCGCGGCCGGCAGGGAGGCGATCGGCAGCATCAGGCTGCGGCCGAACTTCTGCAGCGGCGCGAGGTTGAACCGGCCTACGGCCGCCATCTCGTTGCTTGTCACAGCGTGTTTTCCTCCTGAGTTCCCACAGCCGGGGACAGGTCGTCCCGGCCGAGTTCCATGTGGACCTGGTAGCGGTCGCCGCGGTAGCGGGAGACCACGTATTCGATGGGCCGGCCGTTGGCGGTGGAGATCCGCCGGAAGACCAGCAAGGGGGTGTTCACGGGAGCGGCGAGGGCGCGCGCGAGGTCCGCGTCGGCCGCCTCTCCCCACAGCGTCTGCTCGGCGTGGTCGACCCACAGCCCGTAGTGCGTGCCGAGGATCTCGTACAGCGAGCCGCCGGCGATGTCGTGCTGGTCCAGCTCTGCCAGGGGCTCGGCCGGGTACCAGCCGTCCTCGTGGGCGATCGGCTCGTTGTCGGCGAGGCGGACGCGGAGCACGCGCCACGCCTGCGCGCCGGGCTCCAGGCCGAGCGCCTCGGCGGCCTCAGCGGGCGGATCGGCCAGGGCGACCGAGACCAGGCGGGTGGACGGGGTGCGGCCGCGGCGGCGCATGTCCTGGCTGAACGAGGCCAGGTGCAGGCGGGTCTCGAGCCGGGGCCGGACCGCGAAGGTGCCAAGACCGTGCGTGCGCTGCAGCAGCCCGTCGGCGACGAGGCCGTCGATCGCCTTGCGGACGGTCGCCCGGGAGACGCCGTAGGTGGTCATCAGCTCGCGCTCGGAGGGAATCGCGTGCCCGGGGACGACGAGCCCGATCAGCAGCTCACGCAGCTGCTGGTGCTTGGGCCGGGGGCCCTCGACGATGGTGTTCCCGTTCACGTCCGACATGATTTCCCTCTCTGGTACGTACTGGATCGTACTGGTACGTACCACTTGACCGAAATCATGCTATGGTTCTCGCACACTGTCAAGCAGGGCCACGGTGGCCCACCGAGAGGAGACGTGAAATGAGCAGCAAGGCAGAGCAGATCCTGGCCGGACTGGGCGGCGCGGAGAACATCGAGGAGATCGAGGCGTGCATCACCCGCCTGCGCACCGAGGTGAAGGATCCGTCCAAGGTGGACGAGAAGGCCCTGAAGGCCGCTGGCGCGCACGGCGTGCTGTCCGCGGGCAAGGTCGTCCAGGTCGTGGTGGGCCCGGAGGCCGACAACCTGGCCGAAGACATCGAAGACCTGATGTGATGCAGCAGGTCCTCTCCCCCTGCCCCGGCCGGGTCTTCCCGATCACCGAGGCCGAGGACCCGGTCTTCGCCCAGGAACTGGTCGGGCCCGGGGTCGCCATCGAGCCGCTCGCCGAACCCACCACCGTGGTGGCCCCGGTGGGCGGCACCATCCTGAAACTGCACCCGCACGCCTTCGCGATGGTCACCGCGGACGGCCTGGGCGTGCTCGTCCACCTGGGCATCAACACGGTGAAGCTGGACGGCGCGGGCTTCGAACTGCTGACCACCGAGGGCAGCACCGTCGCCGCCGGCGCTCCGATGGTGGCCTGGAACCCGGCGGAGATCACCGGCGACGACATCACCACGACGGTGCTGGTCGTGGCCCTCGACCGTCCCGCCGGCTCACTGGACAGCCCGGCCAGCGGCGACGTGACGGCGGGGACGCCCCTGTTCGGCGTCGATGCCTGAACCGGCAGCCCTGCTGCTCGACCTGGACGGGACGCTCGTCGACTCCGAGGGCTTCCACCGCCAGGTGTTCCGTAACTGGTTCGCCGCCCGGGGCTGGCCCGTCAGCGAGGAGATGCTGGACGGGTTCACCGGGCGGCGCGCGGACGACGTGCTCGCCAACGAGCCCGGCCCCTGGGCCGGTGAGGACGTCGGCGCGATGCTGGCCGAACTGCTCGCCCACGTGGGCGAACTGCCGCGCCCCCGGCTCGTGCCGGGGGCGGCGGAGCTCGTGGCCGGGGCGGGCGTCCCGCTCGGGCTGGTCACCTCTGCGACGCACGACTGGGCCCGGACCTGCCTCGGCGACCTGCTGGACGGGTTCGCCGTCGTCATCACCAGGGACGAGGTGGTCCGCGGCAAGCCCGACCCGGAGCCCTACTCCCTCGCCTGCCGGCTCCTGGCGGTACCGGCCGCGGACTGCCTCGCGGTCGAGGACGCCCCCGCCGGCGTCGCCTCCGCTGTCGCCGCGGGGATCGGACTCGTTGTCGCCGTCAGCACGACCTTCACCCCGGACCAACTTTCCGCGGCCCACGTCGTGGTGCCGGGCCTGGACCGGATCCCGCCGCTGCTCGCCGGGTAGCCGCGACCCGCTGAGCCCGCCGAGTTCCGGGTGGTCGAGCTTGCCCCGAACATCACGTGCATAATGCCGATGTGCGCTCGTTGGGACAGCGGCTGGTCGAAACCCTCGACGCGTAGGGGCGGCTGTTCGCGATGCCCGGGTCGTGAATGGATTTGCACCCTGGATGCTCCCAGGAAGCCAGACCACCGCTTGATCAGCACATCGAGAGGGCAAATCCGCTCGCCCGCAAGGTGGCCCGAACGATCCTCGCGATCATGCCGCGCAGAGTGTGCTCGATATTGCTGCGAGTAGAGCGACGCGCGGTGCAGCGGGTGAACGCGGTTCTGGCGCTTGAGTTCCCTGATCAGTGCACTTGGGTGCACGACGCCCGCCCAGAGAACTCCGTTGAGCCCCTTCTTCCAAAGCCGGTGCCCGCTGATCGCTCCGTCGTTCGCCGCAAGGGGACAACTGGCCCGCGCGCTCAGATGGCTGCGATGTCGAGGAGATGTTCAAGCCCGGCGAAGTCGTCGACGTTGCGGGTGTAGAGGCGTGCGCCGTGGGCGTGGGCGGTGGCGGCGATGAGGAGGTCCATGGCCCGGCGGCGGGGTTGGCGTCCGGCTTCGACCACGGCGGCGGCGAGCCGGCCGTAGCTGATCGCGACCGCGTCGTCGACCGGCAGGGCGTCGAAGTGCTTCTGGAGGATGCTGAGCCGGCGCAGCCGCTCGGCACGCACAGGAGCGGTCCTGGCGACCAGCACTCCGAACTGGAGTTCGGCCAGGCTGATCGCGCTGATCGCCAGCATGCCGGGGATCGGCGCGATGTCGCCGGCGATGAGGACGCTGGTGTCGAGCAGCGCACGCTCGGGCTGAGCGGTCGTGGTCACCGTTCGACCCAGGGGTCCCGCAGGTCGTCGCCGACGAGTTCCCGGTCGTACTCCCAGTCCGGATCGGCGGGGCCGGCGAACAGCTCAGCGACGTCGTCCCAACGACGCCACCGGGTGGGAACCGCCGGCACAAGGCGAGCGCTCGGCCGTCCGGAGACCGTGATCGTGATCTCCTCTCCGGACTGAGCGCGACGCACCAGGTCGGAGGCATCCTGACGCAACTCCCGCAGTCCCACGTTCTTCTCCACAACCCCAAGGTAGCACTTGTGCTATCCAAGGCTGTCCGACCAACCGGATCAGCTGCCCGGGCGCGGGATCTTCTGCTTGTCCACCCGCCCCTCCTTGGCCTCGGCCAGCTCCCGCTTGGCCTGCTCCGACTCGGCCTGCAGCTCGGCCATGTTGAAGCTGCCCCGCAGCGCCCAGAACACGATCAGGCCCACCACCAGCGACCAGTATGCGGGCAGCTGCAGGATCAGCGGCGCGGTGATCAGGGCCACCATGTCGAGACCGCGGAACAGGTTGAGGATCAGCCCCGGCGGCAGCGCGCCCGAGGACGTGGCCATCATCGGGGTCTGGTAGTCCACCTTCTTGGCGGTCACCC
>JBDHZJ010000283.1:0-4098 GCA_039811825.1 Propionicimonas sp. | reverse complement strand
CTCCTTCTTCTCGGCCGTGGTCAGCTCGGCCGGGTCGAGCTCGTAGCCCAGCAGGCCGAGCGCGGCCACGTTGAACCGGGTGGACAGCGGCGTGGCCCGCAGCGTCTGCTCCGAAGGGGACGCCGTGACGTGCGCCCCCATCGTGGACTGCGGGTACAGGTAGGACAGCCCGAGCTGGATGTCGAGCCGCTCGATCGGGTCGGTGCAGTCCGAGGCCCACACCTGCGGCGAGAAGCAGAGCATGCCGAGGTCGAACCGGTTCCCGCCGGACGCGCAGCTCTCCAGCAGGATGTGCGGGCGCGGGCCGAAGATGCGGCCCAGCACCTCGTAGAGGCCCAGCACGTAGCGGTGCATGACCTCCCCGGCAGCGCAGGTGCGCGACCACACGTCGGTGAACGTCCGGTTCGCATCCCACTTCACGTAGCTGATCGGCACCCGGTCGAGGATCCCGCCGACCTGCGCCACGATGTAGTCGCGCACCTCCGCCCTGGTCAGGTCCAGGATCAACTGGTGCCGCCCCATCGCCGGTTCGCGGCCGGGCAGCTGGATCGCCCAGCCCGGGTGCGCGCGGAACAGGTCGGAGTCGGGGTTCACCATCTCCGGCTCGAACCACAGCCCGAAGTCCAGGCCGAGCCCGCGGATGTCGGCGGCCAGGCCCTCCAGCCCCTTCGGCAGCTTCTTCGGGTTCACGGTGTAGTCGCCGAGGCCGGCCCGGTCGTGGTCGCGGGCACCGAACCAGCCGTCGTCCAGCACGAACAGCTCCGCGCCCAGCGACTTCGCCTGCCGCGCCATGCCCACGACCTTGCGGTGGTCGAACGCGAAGTTGGTGCCCTCCCAGTTGTTCAGCAGCACCGGACGCTCCCGTCCGGCCCAGTCGGAGCGCACGATGTGGTCGTTGACGAAGGCGTGCAGATTCGCCGAGAGCCCGTTGTAGCCGTCGCTGGACCAGGACAGCACCGCCTCGGGCGTCTCGAACCACTCCCCCGGCCCGAGGTCCCACTCGAAGCCGACCGGGTTGATCCCCGACATCACCCGCACCTGGTCGCGCTGGCTCAGTTCGACGGCGGTGTAGTGGTTGCCGGAGTAGACGAGGTTGAACCCGTAAACCTCGCCGTGGTCCTCACCGGTGCCGCGCCGGGCGAGCAGCACGCCGGGGTTGTGCCGGTTGCTCGAGAAGCCGGTCGTCGAGGAGTTCACGTAAATGCCCGGGGCGAGCGGACGGATGTGCTTGTGCGCCTCGGTGATCCAGGCGCCGTCGAAGGTGACCAGGTCGAAGCCGCGATCGGGCAGGTCGACCTGCTGGCTCATCAGCTTGCGGATCGAGGCGGGGGCGAAACCCTCGTTGGCGAGCACCGCGCGCCTCGTGATGGTGTTCGTGGCGGCGAAGACCGTGTAGTACAGGGTGATCCGAAGCTCACCGTCGAGCAGGTGGATTTCCAGCGTCGCGCACTCCTCGGGGTTCGCGTGTGCGCCGGGCAGGCCGTCCTCGCACGGCACGGCACCGGCGTGCAGGCGGTGACCCGTGTAGCGGAAGTCGGAGACGAAGCTGCCGTCCGGGTGCTTCACCTCCACCGGCGGCAACCGGTAGTCGCCCTTGCCCCAACCGGACCAGTCCAGCGGCACGTAGTCGAGGCTGTAGCCCTCGTCGCCCTCGTGGTACTTCACCGCCGAGGAGTGGTCGGCCTGCTTCACCAGCAACGCGTCGAGGTCGGCCTGGCTCGCCAGCGGGCCGAGCGCGGCACCGAAGTGCACGTGCTCGAGGTGGCCGTAGCGGGTGACCCGGACGACGTAGCTGATGCCCGCTCCGCGCAGGTGGAACGCGGGGCCCGGGCCGCCGGGTTCTCCGCCCGGGACCACCTCGATCATCTGCGCCGCCATCAGCCGTCCTCGCCGTTCATCGGGTACTCCTGTCCGGCCACCCAACGCTCGTAGGCGGCCTCGGTGACGCCGTGGTTCGCGATGATATCGGCGTAGAACCGGCCGGACTCGCGAACCGTGCGCACCTGCGTCTCGTAGTCGAGGTGCACCAGGCCGAACCGCGCGGCCTCGCCCTCGGCCCACTCGAAGTTGTCGGTGAAGCACCAGTGGTAGTACCGCTCGATCGGCAGGCCGGACGCGGCGATCTGCGCGAGGTGCTCGTAGGTGTAGCGCGAGCGGAACGCGTCCGCGGCGTCGGCCGTGCCGTTCTCCGTGATCCAGATCGGGGCGGGCCAGCGGTCGTGCACCCACTGCGCCAGTTCGACGATGCCGCGCGGGTAGACCTCCCAGCCGAGGTCGTTCACCGGCACGTCCGTCGCCACCCCGTCGGCGAGGCCGCTGACCGTGCTGCGGGTGTAGTAGTTGATGCCGTGGAAGTCGTAGTAGCGGCCCGGCCGGACGCCCTTCGGCCGGCGTAGCGGCGGACGGCCGCGTCCGGTGGCCATCACCTCGACCAGGGCGTCCTGGAACAGGTAGCGGCTCAGCGCGGACGCGCCCCCGTGGGCCGGGTTGCGCGGGTTGCGGGGCTGGAACACCCGCAGGTGGTGCGCGACCCCGACGTTGGCGTCCGGGTACAGCCCGTGGATCATCGGGTACGCGGCCAGGTGCGCGTCCACCAGCGCCTGGGTGGCGGCGAACGAGCGCAGGTAGGCCGACTTCTCCCCCGGCGGCCACAGCCCCCACAGGTAGGCGTGGTTGGCGTAGACGGTGGGCTCGTTGACGGTGATCCAGTCGGTGACGAGGTCACCGAGTTCGCGCACGACGGTCTCCGCGAAGCGCAGGAAGGTCGGCACCGCGTCCGGGGCGAGCCAGCCGCCGGCGTCGGCGAACCAGCCGGGCTCGCTGAAGTGGTGCAGGGTGACCAGGGGACGGATGCCGGCGTCCCGCAGCCGGGTGAGTTCGTCGCGGTAGTGCGCGAGCCCCTCGGCGTCGAACTGCCCGCGCAGGGGTTCGATGCGGGCCCACTCCAGGCCCATCCGGTAGTGCCGGACGCCGAGCTCGCCGAGCAGGGCGATGTCCTGCTCGACCCGGTTCCAGTGGTCGGCGGCGCGCGCCGGGGTGGAGCCGTCGATGATCCGGCCGGCCGCTGCCCAGCGATGCCACGTGGTGTCCGCCGCGCCGCCCTCGATCTGGGTCGCCGCGGTGGCGACTCCCAATTCACAGCCGGGAAGGGTGAATCCGGGCATGGTCACCTCGTCGCTGAGTTCCTGAGCGGGACGCTACTCCTCGCGACGTCCGGTTGTGCTGATGTTCTGGCATTGGGTGGACCGAGTTGGGGACGGTTCCTAACTCGGTCCACCCCAGCAGGTGGACCGAGTTAGGAACCGTCCCCAACTCGGTCCGCAATCCTTACCGAGTTCTTTCCGATCCGGCCCGGCCCTCGCCTCGGAGCGGCCGAGCCCGGTGGACTGGGCGCATGCGGATTCTGGTCACCGGCGCCGCCGGGTTCATCGGCGGTGAGGTCGTGCGGCAGTTGCGGGAGCGCGGCCACGACGTGGTCGGGCTGGACGTGCTTCTCGACCGGGCGCACCGCGCGGACGCGGCGCTGCCCGAGGGCGTGCACCGGGCGGATGTCCGGGACGAGGCCGCGCTGGAACCGCTGCTCGCCGGCGTGGACGCGGTCTGCCACCAGGCGGCGATGGTGGGGCTCGGACTCACCGTCCACGACGCCCCGGACTACGCGCAGCACAACGTCGTGGGTACCGCGGCGCTGCTGTCGGCGATGACCCGGACCGGCGTGGGCCGGCTCGTCCAGGCGTCGTCGATGGTGGTCTACGGCGGCGGCCGGCAGGCCTGCCCGAGGCACGGCGTGGTCACGACCCGGCCGCGCACGGCGTCCGACCTGGCGGAGGGGCGGTTCGACCCGCCGTGCCCGACCTGCGGCGCCCCGGTGGGCTGGGCACTCGTGCCCGAGGACGCCCCGGTCGACCCCCGCAACGCCTACGCCGCGACCAAGCTCGCCCAGGAGCACCTGGCCGTCGCGTGGGTGGAGCAGGCCGGCGGGAGCGCGGTCAGCCTGCGCTACCACAACGTGTACGGGCCTGGGATGCCGCGGGACACCCCCTACGCCGGGGTGGCCAGCATCTTCCGCTCTGCGCTCGCGGCGGGCAACGCACCGAA
>JBDHZJ010000282.1:0-4102 GCA_039811825.1 Propionicimonas sp. | reverse complement strand
GTGCTGGCGCCGGACTCGTTCAAGGAGTCGATGAGCGCGGCGGAGGCCGCGGCCGCGATGGCGCGCGGCGTCCGTGCGGTGGTGCCGGACGCGGACTGCGTCGAGGTGCCGATGGCCGACGGCGGCGAGGGCACGACCGAGGCGCTGGTGGCCGCCCTGGGCGGTGGGTGGCGCACGGTGGCGAGCACCGACGCGCTTGGCCGCCCGATCGAGGCCCGCTACGGGATCAGCGACGGCCTCGCCGTGATCGAGGTGGCCGCCGCGGTCGGGATCGGGCTGGTCGCTCCTGCGGACCGGGACGTGATGATGTCCGGTTCGCGCGGCGTGGCCGACCTCGTCCGGGACGCCCTGGACGCCGGCGTGACCCGGCTGGTCGTCGGCCTCGGCGGCTCGGCCACCACGGACGGCGGCGCCGGTCTGCTGGCCGGCCTCGGCGTCCGCTGGCTCGACGCGGACGGGCACGAGCTCGCGCCGACCCCGGCGGGGCTCGCAGCGCTGGACCGGGTGGATGCCTCCGGGCTCGACCCACGGCTCGCGACGACCTCCGTCGACCTGGCCTGCGACGTGACCAATCCGCTGCTCGGCGCCGAGGGTGCCGCCGCGGTGTTCGGCCCGCAGAAGGGCGCGACCCCCGATCAGGTGCCGGTACTCGACGCCACGCTCGCGCGGGTCGCGGACGCCCTGGTCGCCGCGGGGCTGCCCGACGTCCGGGACCTGCCCGGTTCCGGCGCGGCCGGCGGGCTGGGGGCGGCGTTCCTCGCGCTCGGGGCGCGGATGCGTCGGGGCGTGGAAGTGGTGGCCGAGGCCGCCCACCTCGACGAGGCGGTCGCCGGCGCCGGCCTGGTGCTCACCGGGGAGGGCTCGCTGGACCGGCAGACGCTGTCCGGGAAGACGCCCGCGGGCGTGGCCGAGGTGGCCGCGCGGGCCGGCGTCCCCGTGATCGCGTTCGCCGGGCGGCTGGGCGACGGTGCGGACGAACTCGTCGGACGCGGGTTCGCGGCGGTCGTCCCGATCACCACCGGTCCCTGCGACCTCGCCACCGCCCTCGCCGAGGGCCCGGCCAACCTGGAGCGGGCGGTCGCGACGGCGTTGCGGCTGGTCGGCCTCAGGTGAAGGCGCGCACGCCCTGATCGGTGAGCACCTGCCCGAACTCCGCGAGGTCCTCGGCGTGCAGGGCGGGCACCCCGTGCATCGGGTACTGCCAGTCGAGCAGTTCGTACTTCCGCTCGCCGAACTGGTGGAACGGCAGCAACTGCACCTCGGCCAAGCCCAGCGGGGCGAGCAGGCGGGCGAAGGCGGCCGCGTCGTCGAGGGAGTCGTTCACGCCGGGGATGACGGGGATCCGGACCAGCACCGGACCACCGGCGGCGAGCGCCGTGGCCAGGTTGCGCAGCGGCAGCGTGTTGTCGACGCCGGTCCAGCGCCGGTGCTGCGCCGCGTCGTGGTGCTTGACGTCGATGATCAGCAGGTCGGACGCGTCCCGTACCTTCCCGAACACCTCGGGCGAGGCGTACCCCGTGGTCTCGACGGCCGTGTGCACGCCCTCGGCCGCCAGCGCCCCGAGCAGCCGGGTCGCGAAGCGGTGCTGCACCAGAGCCTCGCCGCCGGACAGCGTGACGCCTCCGCCAGACTCCTCGTAGAACGGCAGGTCCTGCAGGCAGGTCCGGACGACGTCGGCGACGGTGCGGTCGTGGCTGTCCGGCAGCAGGACGTCCGGGTTCTCGGCGTCCCGCACCTGCAGCACGCGCAGTTCGCGCGAGTTCGGGTTGGAGCACCACGCACAGTCCATCGGGCAGCCCTTCAGGAACACGACGGTGCGGATTCCCGGCCCGTCGTGCAGCGAGAACTTCTGGATGTCGAAGATCCGCCCGGTGGTCGCGCCCATCCCTACCTTTCAGTTTCGATATCAATGCCTTGAGGTTTCATACGTAACTCTACTACCATTCGACTCGACGGCCAACGCGGTGAGAGGTGGGCAAGGTGGTCAGTGACCGGCGATCCCGGATCCTCGAGCAGGTCATCGAGGCGGAGCGGGTCGACGTCAACGACCTGGCGGCCGAATTCGGCGTCTCGCAGGTGACGATCCGCAAGGACCTCGACCACCTGGAGCAGAAGGGGCTGATCCAGCGCCAGCACGGCTACGCGGTCGCGATCGCCCCGGACAACCTGCTCAGTCGGCTGGCCGTCCACTACGACGTGAAACGGCGGATCGCCGTGGCCGCGGCCGACCTCGTGCCGAGCGGCGCCACCGTGATGATCGAGTCCGGGTCGTGCTGTGCGCTGCTCGCCGAGGAGCTCGCCCGCGCCGCCCGCGGCGTGACCATCATCACCAACTCCGCGTTCATCGCCGACTACGTGCGCGGCGCGCCCGGGGCGTCCGTCGTGCTGCTGGGCGGCGACTACCAGGCCGAGTCGCAGGTGACCGTCGGGCCGCTGGTGGAGCAGTGCCTGCAGAACTTCCATGTCGAGGCGCTGTTCATCGGCGTGGACGGCTACACCGTCGAGTCGGGCTTCACCGGACGCAACCACCTGCGCGCGGCCGCGGTGCAGGCGATGACCCGGCGGGCGGCGGGCGTCACGGTGCTCACCGAGTCGGCCAAGTTCTCCCGCCAGGGGGCGGTTGCGCTGCTCCCGCTCGGCGCGGTGGGGCGGGTCGTCACCGACGCCCGGCTCGATCGCGCCACCGCCGACCACCTCGCCGGGGCCGGCGTCACCGTGACCACCGTCCCCGCGGACTGATCGCACCGGAAGGACCTCGCATGGCAACGACGCCTGATCACCGTTCCCTCGCCCTCGGCATCGACATCGGCGGGTCGGGCATCAAGGGCGCGCCGGTCGACCTGCGCACCGGGGAACTGGCCGCGCCGCGGCACTACATCGCCACCCCGCAGCCGGCGACCCCGGAGGCGGTCGCCGCCGCCGTCCGCGAGCTGCGCGACCACTTCGCCGACCTTCCGGCCGGGGCGCCGGTCGGCGTCACGGTGCCCGCGGTGGTGCGGCGGGGGATCGTCCGGACCGCAGCCAACATCGACCCGGTCTGGATCGGCACGCACGGGGTGGACCTGTTCACCGAGGCGCTCGGCGTGCCGGTGACCCTGCTGAACGACGCGGACGCGGCCGGCCTGGCCGAGATTGCGCTGGGGGCCGGCCGGGACGTGGAGGGCGTGGTGCTGGTGGTGACCCTGGGCACCGGCATCGGCTCGGCGCTGTTCGTGGACGGCCGGCTGGTGCCGAACACCGAACTGGGCCACCTCACCATCGACGGCGTCGACTGCTGCCCCTGGGCGTCCGCTGCGGCGATGGTGCAGGAGAACCTGACCTGGGTGCAGTGGGTGTCGCGGCTGCAGGACTACCTCGCCTACGCCGAGAGCCTGCTGTGGCCGGACCTGGTCATCATCGGCGGCGGGATCAGTGCGGACGCAGACCAGTTCCTGCCCCTGCTGCAGATCGAGGCGCCGGTCGTGCGGGCCCGGATGGGCAACGACAGCGGCATCATCGGCGCGGCCTTCGAGGCCCACGCGGCGGTCGCCGGGGTCTAGTCAATCGAGGAAGATGTCGGGCTGCAGGTCGGCGTCGGGCGTCCCGGGGACGGCGGCGTAGCCGGACAGGTCGCTCACGCCGGACCCGGCCAGCACGTCCTCGACGAGCAGGGACTGGCCGGTGTACTCCCGGCCCGGTCGGCAGAGCACGAGGTGCGCGGCGTCGGCGTAGAGCTCCGGCGTCCGGCTGGCCCGCATCATCTGCTCGCCGCCGAGGGCGTAGCGGACGGCGGCGGTCGCGATCGTGGTGCGCGGCCACAGGGTGTTCGCCGCGACCCCGTCCCGGGCGAACTCGGCGGCGAGGCCGAGCGTGGCCAGCGTCATGCCGTACTTGGCGAGCATGTAGCCCGGGAAGGCGCCGAGCCACTTCGGGGCGAGGTTGAGCGGTGGCGAGAGGGACAGGATGTGCGGGTTGTCGGCCCGGCGCAGCCAGGGCAGTGCGGCCCGGGACAGCATGAACGTGCCCCGCGTGTTCACGTCCTGCATCAGGTCGTAGCGCTTCTCGGCGAGCTCGAGCGTGCCGGACAGGTCGATCACGGACGCGTTGTTCACCACGATGTCGA
>JBDHZJ010000281.1:0-4109 GCA_039811825.1 Propionicimonas sp. | reverse complement strand
GACCCGGTCTGGATCGAGAAGAACCTGCCGCCGGAGGGCGTCCTGCCCGAGTACGAGGGACGCATCTACTTCGGCGAGAACACCTCCACGTTCGCGATCGTCGGACGCGAGGAGGGCGAGCAGCCGATCGAGTTCGACACCCCCGACGGCGGCAACAACACCTATGCCGGTACCGGCGGCGTCCCGATGGGCGACTGGTTCACCCGGATCCTGTACGCGACCCACTTCATGGACCTGAACATCCTGCTCTCGGACCGGGTGAATTCCCAGTCCCGGGTGCTCTACGACCGGACGCCGATCGAGCGCGTGCAGCAGGTCGCGCCCTGGCTGACGCTGGACTCGAACATCTACCCGGCGGTCGTCGACCACCGGCTGGTCTGGATCGTCGACGGCTACACGGTGACCCGCAACTACCCGAACAGCCAGATGGTGAGCCTGCGGCAGGCGATCACGGACGCGGAGACGACCCCGGACCCGACCAAGGACCAGTCGATCAACTACATCCGCAATTCGGTGAAGGCCGTGGTCGACGCGACCGACGGCACGGTGAAGCTGTACGCCTGGGATCCGACCGACCCGATCCTGCAGACCTACGACAAGGTGTTCCCGGGGGCGCTGACGTCCGCCGACGAGATCAGCCCCGACCTGATGGCGCACCTGCGCTACCCGTCGGACCTGTTCAAGGTGCAGCGGCAGATGCTGACCCGCTACCACATGACCGACCCGAACGCCTGGTACCAGCAGTCCGACCTGTGGCAGGTGCCGGCGGACCCGGTGGGCACGATGCCGGGGCAGAGCGAGACCGGTACGTCCGCGGCCGCCGAGCCGCCGTACTACCTCTCGATCCGCTGGCCGGGGGAGAACACGTCCCCGGTGTTCAGCCAGACGGCGGTGTTCGTGCCGTACGGGCGGCAGAACCTGGCGTCGTACCTGTCCGTGGTGGCGGAGGCGACCAGCCCGGACTACGGCCGGCTGCGCGTGCTACGCATGTCGGACACGCAGCAGATCGCGGGTCCCAGCCAGACGGCGAACGCGATGACGACCGACCCGCAGTTCGCGACGCTGATGCGCTCCTACCTGAACCAGGGCTCGGCGACCGCGAAGTACGGCAACCTGCTCACCCTGCCGGTCGGCGGCGGCCTGCTGTACGTGATGCCGATCTACGTGATGCGGGAGGCGGGCAGCGGCTCCTACCCGGCGCTGCAGTTCGTGGCGGTGCGCTTCGGCGACCACGTGGGCATCGCGGCCACGCTGCAGGAGGCGCTCGACCAGGTGTTCGCCGGCAACGCGGGTGCGAGTACCGGCGAGGGCGGTGGGGACGGCACCACGACGCCGACGGAACCGACCCAACCGACCGAGCCCGGGGGCACGAACACGCCGACGAACCAGGCCGGTGCGGTCGCGGACATGAAGAAGGCCGACGCGGCCTTCACCGCCGCCGAGACCGCGCTGCGCAACGGCGACCTGGCCGAGTACCAGAAGCAGGTCGAGATCGCGAAGACGGCGCTGGGTGATGCGCTCGACAAGATGGGCGTGAAGTAGCCGCCCGGGTGGTCCCGGGCCTGCCCGGGAGTTCCGGACGGGTCAGAGCAGCCAGTCGAATGCTTTCGCGACGAGGGCCTTCGCCTCACGGGTGACGATCGGCCCGTGCGCGAGCACGACAGTCTGGAAGGGCCAGGCGAGGATCGTGCGGACCGACCGCCGGGCCGCGTCCCGGTCGCGGAAGGTGAGCCGGATGTCGCGGGACACGCCGCCGTCGGGGGCCATCAGGCCGCCGGCCCGGAACAGCGCCGTGCTGAGCGGGTGTCCCGGGAGGGGGTCGTGGATCTGGAGCACGTCCTCGATGAGCAGGGTGCGGCTCGGGGCGTGGTAGAAGACCGACTCGTGCAGCAGGCGCTCGCCGAGCACGACGTGCTCCAGGTCGGGCGTCCAGGCCTGGGGGAGCGGGTCACCGAGCACTCCCGCGAGCGGCAGGTCGCCCTTCTTGAGCGTGATCGGCGTCATCGGGCTCGACCAGAGCTCTGCGTCCGGGAACAGGGTGTGCCAGCGGGCGAGGCGCCAGTAGTGGCGGGGCGTGGGCGAGACGAGGTAGCGGACGTGGCCGAGCGCGGTGATCCGGGCGAGCAGGTCCCAGGAGGTCGCGACGGGGGAGGAGATCCACAGTGCGCCGTCGTGGAGTCGCACCACGGCCATCCGGGTGTCGAACGGCATCCCCATGTCGCGCACGCTCGGCCCGTCGACGACGAACAGGTTCTCACCGAGTGCGGTGAGCATTCGCAAGCCTCCAGCCCTGGGTCGTGAGGTGTGTCAATGGCCGCGTCGGCTCTGGGCGTAGACCGTGTTGACCAGGACGATCCCGACCCAGGCGACGATCAGGCCGGGCAGCCCCGCGACGCCGCCGGCGATCGCGGTGAGCGGGATGCCGATGGCGATCGAGACGATCGCGAGCACGAAGACGGTCCGGTCCGGACGTTCCCCGGCCGGTACCTGCGGGTAGTGCGTGGGCGATGGCGCCGGTGCGGGCACGGACGGCGGGGGCACGGGTGCGAGCCCCTGCGGGGTCGGACCGGGGTGCGGGGCGGGCGGGGGCTGCGCCCACAACTCGTCGTTGGTCGGCTCCCGGTAGTCCGAACTGCTCACGGTCTGATCGTAGCCAACCGCAGTCGGTAGGTTTACGGAGCGCGCGCCGGGCGGCGAACCGGCCTTCTCGCACCGAGCCGGTGCGGCGGCGAACACTGGCGCCATGGCTACTGCGATGAGGAAGCTGTTGTGGAGCGCGAACGGGGAGTTGCGGTACCACCCGGTGCGCAAGTGGGTGCGGGCGATGGTCGACGACCGGACGGTCGTGGACAGTCGGGACGTGTTCCTCGTCTGGGAGCCACGGCGCGTCGTGGGCTCCTACGCCGTCCCGGAGCACGACGTGCAGGGCGAACTGGTGCCGGCGCCGCCGACGGGCACACCAGAGCGTCCCGTCCACATCGAGGAGGCCCCGCCGGTCCTGGACCCGCACACGCCGTTCGCCGTCCACTCGACACCGGGGACGCCGCTGAGTGTCCGGTTGCCCGACCGGGAGCTCCCCGGCGCGGCGTTCCGTCCCGATGACTCGGACCTGCGTGGGCACGTGATCCTCGACTGGGCGGCCTTCACCCGGTGGTTCGAGGAGGACGAGCCGGTGCTCGCCCACCCGCACGACCCGTTCGGCCGGATCGACTGCCTGCGGTCGTCCCGCCACGTCCAGGTGCTCCACAAGGGCACGACCCTCGCCGACACCACCCGCCCGACGCTGCTGTTCGAGACCCCGCTGCCCACGCGCTTCTACCTGCCGCGCGAGGACGTCGCCATGGAACTCCTGCAGCCGAGCGCGAGCCACACCGTGTGCGCCTACAAGGGCCGGGCGTCGTACTACTCGGCGCGGGTCGGCGGGGATGTGCTCGCCGACATCGCCTGGTACTACCCCGAACCGCTCCACGACGCCGCGCCCGTGCGCGACCTGGTCTGCTTCTACACCGAGCGGCTCGACCTCGTCGTCGACGGCGAGCCGCAGGCCCGTCCGCGCACGCCGTGGGCGTAGGAGTGCGGGTGGACGACGCGACCGGTCCGCGCAAGGATCGGCGCATGACGACGCTGACCCCCCAGCAGTTCGAGGAAGCCGACGGCACCGGGGACTGGCGGGCCCTGAACGCGGGCGCCGACGCCTGGTTCGACACCGGTTCGCACCGCGCCGGCGCCGGGTTTGTGCGGCGGGTGGCCGAGCTCGCCGAGGCGGCCGGGCACCATCCCGACGTCGACCTGCGCGCCACGGGCGTCCACCTGAGACTCTTCAGCCACGACGTGGGACGGCTGACCGGACGCGACGTCGCGCTGGCGCGCGGGATCTCCGGGGTGGCCGCCGACCTCGGCCTGCGGGCGGACCCGTCGGCGGTGCAGCGGATGCAGCTCGCGATCGATGCCTCGGACACCGCGGCCCTGATGCCGTTCTGGCAGGCGGCCTTCCGCTACGACCGGGTCGAGGAAGACCACCTGGCCGACCCGCTCGGCCGGCACCCCCGGATCTGGTTCCAGGAGATGGACGCACCCCGGCCGTTGCGCAACCGGATCCACCTCGACGC
>JBDHZJ010000280.1:0-4120 GCA_039811825.1 Propionicimonas sp. | reverse complement strand
TGCCCGGCGTTCGCGATCCGGATGGACGCCCGCGACGAGCTCCGCGATGTCACCGTCGGCTCCGTTGTGGTCGCCACCGGGCACAAGCTGTTCGCCGCCGACCTGAAGCCCGAGTACGGGTTCGGCAAGTACGCGAACGTGATCACCGGCATGCAGATGGACCGGCTGCTGGCTCCCACCCGTCCGTTCAACACGGTGCTGCGGCCCGGTGACGGCAAGGTGCCGGACCGGATCGCGTACATCTCCTGCACGGGCTCCCGCGACAAGACCGTCGGCAACCCGCTGTGCTCGAAGTTCTGCTGCATGTACTCGATCAAGCAGAACCAGCTGATCATGGGCGCCCTGCCGCTGGCCGACGTGAGCATGCACTACATGGACATGCGCGCGTCGGGGAAGCGGTACGAGGAGTTCTACACGCAGGCCCAGGACATGGGTGCGCAGTACATCAAGGGCCGGGTCTCGAAGATCACCGAGGAGGAGAACGGCGACCTGCTGGTCCGCTACGAGGACATCGAGAACGGCGGCGGCGTCGTCGAGACGTCCTACGACCTCGTGGTGCTGGCGGTGGGCATCCAGCCGAACCGCGACGTGGAGAAGCTGTTCGGCGAGGCCCCGCTCGGGCTGGACGAGTACTACTACGTGGCCGAGCCGAGCGCGGAGCTCAGCCCCGGCCAGACCACCGTCCCCGGCGTCTTCGTCGCCGGCACGGCCTCGGGCGCCAAGGACATCGTCGACACGATCCTGCACTCCGGCGCCGCGGTCGCCCAGGTGGCCGCCCACCTCGAACACCAGCACTTCACCGAGGAGGTGACGGTATGAGCCAGGAGACCCCGGAGCCGAAGGCCGGACCCGAGGAGCGCCGGATCGGCGTGTACATCTGCCACTGCGGAGGCAACATCTCGGACTACGTGGACGTGGAGGCCGTGCGCGAGGCGCTGAAGGACGAGCCCGGCGTCGTCGTGTCGGAGTCGCCGGTGTTCGCGTGCTCGGACGGAACCCAGCACGACATGATCGACGACATCCGCGCCCAGAACCTCGACGGGCTCGTGGTCGCGTCCTGCTCGCCGAAGCTGCACCAGGTGACGTTCCGCAACGTCGCCAAGCGGGCCGACCTGAACCAGTACGCGTACACCCAGGTGAACGTGCGCGAGCAGGACTCCTGGGCGCACCCGCACGACCGCTCCGGCGCCACCGAGAAGGCGATCGGACTGGTTCGCGCCGGCGTGGCGAAGACCCGGCTGTCCGACCCGCTCGAGCCGCTCCGGATCCAGACCGTTCCGAAGGCCCTGGTGGTCGGTGGCGGGATCGCCGGCCTGCGGGCCGCGATCGGGTTGGCCGACCTGGGCATCCAGGCCGTCCTGATCGAGCGCGAGGCGAAGCTCGGTGGCTGGGTCGGACGCTTCGGCCCCACCTTCCCGAACGACGCGTCCGGTGCCGAGGAGGTGGCCGGCCTGGTCGAGCAGATCAGGGCCCGCCGCGACATCACCGTGTACACGGGCGCCGAGCTGACCGGGAAGTCGGGCACGTTCGGCAACTACGCCGCCCAGCTCACCCTGCACCGGGACGGCGCGGACAAGCAGCTCACCGTCGACGTGGGCTCGATCATCGTGGCCACCGGTTTCGACTCCTACTCTCCCGACGAGGGCGAGTTCGGGTACGGCATCGACGGCGTGGTGACCCTGCCGGAGTTCAAGGAGATCGTGGACGCGGCGCCGTCCGGCACGCTCAGCTACGCGGGACGCCCGGTGCGCTCGATCGCCTACGTCTACTGCGTCGGATCGCGGCAGGAGGCCCCCGGCAACGAGTACTGCTCGAAGTACTGCTGCACGGCGACCATCCACGCGTCGATGCTGGTGTCGAAGCTGGACCCGGGCATCCGGCAGTACCACCTGCACCGCGACATCCGCGCGTACGGGACGAGCGAGTTGCTCTACAACGAGTCCCGCGAGCGCGGTTCGATCTACCTGAAGTTCCCCGACCACACCCCGCCGTCGGTGCAGAAGGCGTCGTCCGGCCAGCTGGACGTGACCGTGACCGACCTGCTCACCGAGAGCCGCGAGCTGACCCTCGCGGTCGACCTCGTGGTGCTGGTGACCGGCATGGTGCCGCGGGAGAACACCGGGCTGGTCGAGGTGCTCAAGCTGCCGGTGGGCAGCGACGGTTTCTTCAACGAGATCCACCCGAAGCTGCGTCCGGTGGAGACGGTGGTCGACGGCGTGATGATCGCCGGCTGCTGCCAGAGCCCGCGGACCGTGGGGGAGAGCGTCGCGGCCGGCCTGGCCGCGGTCGCGCAGAGCGCGGCGCTGCTGAAGAAGGGCTACGCCGAGCTCGAGCCGCTGGTGGCCCGGGTGGACACCGAGAAGTGCGTCGGCAGTGGCGAGTGCCTGACGTCGTGCCCCTACGACGCGATCACCAGCATCGAGTGGGACGGCCGCCAGGTCGCGACCGTCGATCCGGCCACCTGCAAGGGCTGCGGCGGCTGCGTCCCGGTCTGCGGCTCGGACGCGATCGACCTGCTCGGCTACACGGACGCGCAGATGAGGGCCGCGATCGAAGAGATGGTCGCGACCGACGGAGTCAAGGAGACGGTGGGATGACCCAGACGTTGCGGGACCCGCGCGAGGTGATCCGCGAGGAACCCCTGATGCACAAGCCGATCTTCGAGGCGCTCGCCTCGGGGCCGGCGACCATCGTCGAGATCGCCGAACGAATCGGCCATCCCGTGCACGAGACCGTGTACTGGGTGATGGGAATGCGCCGCTACGGGCACCTGATCGAGGGCGCAGAGGCCGACGACGACGGCTACTTCAGCTACCAGATCGTCGGCCAGGGCGAGGCCGAGGCGACCCTCGAGGAGTGTGAGTACGAATGAGCACGGTGGTGAACCAGAACCTGATCACCGACATGCAGAAGTTCGGCGGGGCGGACATCAACGCCTGCTACAGCTGCGGCAACTGCACGGCGATCTGCCCGCTGACCGACGATGACGCCCTGTTCCCGCGCAAGCTGATCCGGCTCGCGCAGGTCGGCCTGACCGACGACCTGGTCGGCAGCAAGGAGCTGTGGACCTGCTACGGGTGCGGCATCTGCACCACGCGCTGCCCGCAGGAGGCCGATCCGGGCGAGTTCATGGGCACGGCCCGTCGCTACGCGATCGCCCACTACGACAAGAGCGGCATCGCCCGGGCGCTGTACACGCGTCCGGTGATCGGCACCGCGATCGTGGTCGGGGCGGCGGCGTTCTTCGCCCTGTTCTTCGCCGCGATCCGCGGCGAGCAGAGCAAGGAGTCGCTGGCGCTGTTCGACTTCATCCCGTACCACGTGATCCACACCACCGGCATCGTGCTGATGGTCATCGTTGCGCTGTTCAGCCTGCTCGGCGTCGGCCTGCTGGCCCGCAACATCGCCCGCAGGGACGGGGTGACCGCTGCGTCGCTGTTCGGCAGCAGGCAGGCCTGGGCACGCACCGGCAAGGCGCTGTGGTACGCGCTCGGGATCGAGTCGCTGGGCCAGAAGCGGTACCGCGACGACTGCCACGACGACGTGCCGACCGAGCCCCTGTACCGGCGTCGCTGGCTGATCCACGCGCTCACCATCTGGGGCTTCCTCGGCCTGCTGCTGGCGACCACGCTCGACTACGGCATGGACCTGCTCGGGATCAAGGCCACCGGCACCCCGGTGCCGATCTGGTACCCGGTGCGGCTGCTCGGCACGGTCGCGGGCCTCGCCCTGATGTACGGCGTCACCTGGTTCATGATCCGGCGCTGGCAGGAGAAGAAGGAGTGCAACGACGACAGCAAGCCCTCGGACTGGCTGTTCCTGGTGCTGCTCTGGGTCACCGGCCTGACCGGCTTCCTGATCGAGGCCGCGCTCTACGCCGACCCGGTGCCCGGCTGGGGCTACTGGGTGTTCCTGGTCCACGTGGCGATCGCGATGGAGCTGGTGCTGTTCCTGCCGTTCACCAAGTTCGCCCACGCCATGTACCGGCCGGTGTCGCTGTTCTTCTACGGTCTGGCCAAGCAGAAGGAGCCGGTCGGGTAGGGGGACGCCTCAGGCGACGATCACCTGGACGCCGAGGGCTCGCAACCGTGCGAGTTCCTCGGCGTCCGCGCTGTCGTCG
>JBDHZJ010000279.1:0-4123 GCA_039811825.1 Propionicimonas sp. | reverse complement strand
TTGGGCCCGGACAGCATGCCGTCGCTGGCCACGTCGGTGACCACGTAGCGGGCGCAGCCGGCCGCGTTCAGCCGGTCGAGGGTCTCGAACAGCTCCCCGCCCTCCCGCGTCCAGCCGCGCGCAGCGAGCCGGGTGCCGCGCACGTCGAGGCCGATCGCGATCCGGTCGCCGTGCTCGCCGATGATCCGGTCGCACCAGTCAGGGTTCTCCAGGGCTGCCGTGCCGATGTTCACCCGGCGGCAGCCGGTGGCCAGGGCACGGTCGAGGCTCTCGTCGTCACGGATGCCGCCGGAGAGTTCGACGTTCAGCTCCATCGAGGCCGTGATCTCCGCGATCACCTCCGCGTTGCTGCCCCGCCCGAACGCCGCGTCGAGGTCGACCAGGTGCAGCCACCGCGCACCGGCGTCCTGCCAGCGCCGGGCCGCGGTGAGCGGGTCGCCGAAGACCTTCTCCGAGCCGGCCACGCCCTGGGTGAGCTGCACGGCCTGCCCGCCCTGGACGTCGACGGCGGGCAGCAGGACGAGTTCGTTCATGGTTCCTTCACCTCGAGGGTGGCGACCCAGTTGCGGAGCAGGCGCCCACCGGCGGCGCCGGACTTCTCCGGGTGGAACTGGGTGGACCACAGCACGCCCTGCTCGACGGCGGCGATGAACTGGTCGCCGCCGTGCTCGGTCCACGTGATCCGGGCGTCGTCGGGCCAGCCGGGGACGACGTGGACGCCGAAGGAGTGCACGAAGTAGAACCGCTCGCCCTCGACGCCGGCGAACATCGCCGAGCCCTCCGGCGGGGAGACCGTGTTCCAGCCCATGTGCGGCAGCGGGACGGCGTCCAGCTCCTCGACCACGCCGGGCAGCACGCCCACTCCCGGGGCGGACGCACCGTGCTCGACGCCGAGGTCGAAGAGCACCTGGTGGCCGACGCAGATGCCGAGCACCGGGCCACCCGCCGCCAGCCGCTGCCGGATCAGCTCCGGCCCGCCGACGCCGGCCAGTCCGTCCATGCAGGCGGCGAACGCGCCCACGCCGGGCACGACCAGGCCGTCCGCGGCCAGCGCGGCGTCCGGGTCGGCGGTCAGTTCGACGTCGGCGCCCGCCGCGGCCAGCGCCCGGGTCGCCGAGTGCAGGTTGCCACTGCCGTAGTCGAGGACGACGACCCTTCGTGACGGCCGCTCGTTCCTCCCGGCCTCCTCAGGGACCGTCTGGCGGAAGGTCACAGGCTGCCCTTGGTGGACGGCACCACGCCCGCGATCCGGAGGTCGAGCGCCACCGCGTCCCGCAGTGCCCGGGCGAGCGCCTTGAACTGCGCCTCCACGATGTGGTGCGGGTCGCGTCCGGCCAGCAACCGCAGGTGCACGCAGATCTGGGCGTGCAGCGCGAACGACTCCACCACGTGCCGGGTCATCGAGCCCGCGTAGGGCACGCCGGAGCCGCCGATCAGCGCGTACTGCTGGCCGTCGGGCTCGCCGCTGTGCACCACGTAGGGGCGTCCGGCGAGGTCGACCACGCACTGAGCGAGCGCCTCGTCCAGCGGGACGGTGGCGTCGGCGAAGCGGCGGATGCCGGCCTTGTCGCCCAGCGCCTCGGCGAAGGCCTGGCCGAGCACGATCGCGGTGTCCTCGATGCTGTGGTGGCCGTCGATGTGCACGTCACCGGTGGTGGTGACCTCGAGGTCGATCAGGGAGTGGCGGGCCAGCGCGGTCAGCATGTGGTCGTAGAACCCGACCCCGGTGCTGATCGTGGACTCGCCGGTCCCGTCCAGGTTCAGTGCGACCCGCACCTGCGACTCGCTCGTGCTCCGCTCGCGGACAGCCGTGCGCGGACTCATCGGATCTCCTCCAACACCTCAGCCAGGGCGTCGTAGAACGCCTGTGTCTCCGCCGGGGTCCCGGCGGTCACCCGCAGCCAGCCCTCCGGGCCGGTCTCGCGCACGAGAACGCCGCGGTCGAGCAGCCGCTGCCAGACATCATGCCGGTCGGCGAACGGCCCGAACAGGCAGAAGTTCGCATCCGAGTCGATCACCTCGACCCCCAGTTGAGGCAGGCGCAGCAGCATCTCGTCGCGGGTGGCGCGCAGTTCGTCGACCTTCTCCAGCAGTTCGGGGGCGTGCCGCAGCGCCACCTCGGCGACCGCCTGGGTCTGTGCGGACAGGTGGTAAGGCAGCCGCACGATCCGGCACGCGTCGACGATCGCGGGGGTGGCGGCGAGGTAGCCGACCCGGCCGCCGGCGAGGGCGAACGCCTTGCTCATCGTGCGCGAGACGACCAGGTTGCCGAACCGGTCGAGCAGCGTGAGCGCGGTGCGCTCGGGGTGCCGGGCGAACTCCTGGTACGCCTCGTCGACCACCACGATCGCCTCGGTGCCTGCGAGCACGTCGGCGATCACGTCCAGCGGCGTCGTGGTGCCGGTCGGGTTGTTCGGGGTGGTGATCACGACGACGTCCGGGGTGTGCCCGGCGATCGCGGCGAGCACGGTGGCGGCGTCGAGGCCGAAGTCGGCGGCCCGGGGCTCGGTGACGTAGCGGGTGTGGGTGTTGCGGGCGTACTCGGGGTACATCGAGTAGGTCGGGGTGAAGCTGAGCAGCGTCCGGCCGGGCCCGCCGAAGGCCTGCAACAGGTGCGTCATCACCTCGTTCGAACCGTTCGCGGCCCAGATCCGCTCCGGGCCCAGGCCGTGGCCGAGGTAGCCGGCCAGCGCGGTGCGCAGCCCGGTCGCCTCGCGGTCCGGGTACCGGTTCAGCGTGGACGCCGACAGGGCCGCGCAGATCTCCTCGTGCACCTGCGCGCTCGGCGGGTACGGGTTCTCGTTCACGTTCAGCCGGACGGGCACGTCGAGCTGGGGGGCGCCGTAGGGCTCCTCCCCCACCAGTTCCGGCCGCAGCGGCAGGCCGCCCAGGGTGACGTCGGGCCTCATCGGGCGGCCCCGGAACGCCGGATCGTCACCGCGGCGCCGTGCGCGGGCAGGTCCTCGGCCGTCGCGAAGGTCTCGACGACCCCGGCCACCTCGAGCAGCGCGTCGCGCGAGTAGTCGATCACGTGCACCTGCTTGCGGAAGCTGTGCACGTTCAGGCCCGAGGAGTGGCAGGCGCACCCGGCGGTCGGCAGCACGTGGGTGGAGCCCGCGCTGTAGTCGCCGAGCGACACCGGGGAGTAGGAGCCGACGAAGATCGCGCCGGCGTTGTTCACCCGCGCGGCCACCGCGGCGGCGTCCCTGGTCTGGATCTCGAGGTGCTCGGCGGCATATGCGTCCACCACGGCCAGGCCCTGGTCGATGTCGTCGACGAGCACGACGGCGGACTGCGGACCGCCGAGCGCGGTGCGGATCCGGTCGACGTGCTTCGTGGCGGCCACCTGCGGCTCCAGCTCGGCCTGCACGGCGTCCGCGAGTTCCGGCGAGTCGGTGACCAGCACGGACGCGGCCATCGGGTCGTGTTCGGCCTGGGAGATCAGGTCGGCCGCGACGAACGCCGCCTCGGCGCTGTCGTCGGCGAGGATGGCGATCTCGGTCGGCCCGGCCTCGGCGTCGATCCCGATCCGTCCGCGGAGCAGCCGCTTGGCCGCGACCACGTAGATGTTGCCCGGCCCGGTGACCATGTCGACGCTCGCGCACACCCCGGGCACCCCGTGGGCGAACATCGCGATCGCCTGGGCGCCGCCGACGGCGTACACCTCGTCGACGCCGAGCAGCGCGCACACCGCCAGGATGTTCAGGTGCGGCAGCCCGCCGAACTCCGCCTGCGGCGGGCTCGCGACCGCGATCGAGGTCACCCCGGCGACCTGGGCCGGCACCACGTTCATCAGCACGCTGGACGCCAGCGGCGCCAGCCCGCCCGGCACGTACAGCCCGACCCGTCCGACCGGGACGAGACGTTGCTCGACCACGGCGCCCGGGGCCAGTTCGACGTGCACCGGCACGCTCGCGGCCTCGGCCTCGGCGACCCGCCGCCGCCGCGCGATGGCCTCGGCGAAGGCGGCCCGCACCTCGGCCGAGATCCCGGCCGCGGCGTCGGCGAGGGCCTGCGCCGGCACCCGGAAGCTGTCCGGCACCACATGGTCGAAGCGCTCGGAGTACTCGGCGAGCGCGGCCTCCCCGCGCTCGGCCACGGCCTGGACGATCGGGCGCACCTG
>JBDHZJ010000278.1:0-4143 GCA_039811825.1 Propionicimonas sp. | reverse complement strand
AGGACGGTCGTGGTGCCGTGCGCGAGCACCTGCTCGGCCGGCGACAGCTGCCTGATCGCGATCGCCCGGACCCGGTCGGGGGCGACGTGGGCGAAGTTCGCATAGATCATCGGGTCGTGCTGCCCGTCGTCCCCGACCAGCACCCAGGAGATGCGCGGGAAGTCCCGGGTCAGCTGGAGCAGGGTGTCGGCCTTGTGCGCCATGCCGGAACGGAACCAGCCCGTGTTCGTGGGGCCCCAGTCGGTGAGCAGCATCGCCCCGTGCGGGTAGCCGTGCTTCTTCAGGAACCGGGACAGGAACCCGTGGGTGTTCCAGGCGCCCGTGGAGATGTAGACCACCGGCGCACCGGGATGCTCCTCGAGCAACGCCCCGTACATCCGCGCCATGCCGGGGACGGACTGGCGGGCGGACTCGTCCCGGATGAACGAGTTCCACGCCGCGATCATCGGACGGGGCAGCCAGGTCGAGATGATCGTGTCGTCGATGTCGGAGACGAGGCCGAAGTCGACGTCGTCGGAGACGACGTGCACGTCGGCGTGTGCTGTCTTCGAGGTGCGGCTGCGCACCCGGACGTGCCGCCAGCCGGGCAACAGGTCGTGGTTGCGGATGCGCTCGTCGATGTAGCCGCCGCGGTCGGTGGTCGCGGTCACGACCTGTTCGCCGACCGTGATGGTCACGGGGACGCGGACGCAGGCCGCGCTGACGAAGTTGCGGAACCCGCGCCGCTTGATCAGGTCCTCGGTGGCCTTGCCGATCCCGCCACGCGCCCGCTGCGGCACCAGCACCACCCGGCCGAGCACCCGGATGCTCTCGCTGCTGCCGTAGCCGGTGTAGCAGATCACCTTCTCGCGCCAGCCGAGCGCACGCAGCACCCCTTCGATCCGCCGGTCGAGGAACTCCTCGATGCGGGCGGCGATGAACGGGCGGGTACTCACGGCACCCCACCCTAACGACTGCCCGGGCCGGAGCGTGGGAGCGCCGCCGCGACGGGATCACCCCGGCGTCCGACAAGTCGGCGCGGGGGTGAGAGGATGGGCCAATGACGCCACGTCCTGCGCTGCACCTGCCGGCGGGCCTGCGGGCCGAGATCCATGCCTGCGGCTACTTCCCCGAACTGGTGTCGGACGCGGTGGCGCTGGCCCTGGGCCCGGAGGAACCGGTCGCCCACCTGGTGCAGCTCGAGGCGACCTTCAACCGCGACGAGATCCAGCGCCACATGTCGGTGCTGGTGCTCACGGCGTCCCGGCTGATCGTGGCGCACACCGACGAGAACGACAATCCCGGCGAGCCGTCCCAGGCGTTGACGACCACCGAGTCGGTGCCGCTGCGGGAGGTGAACTCGGTCGCACTGAGCCAGGTCGTCTCACGTCCGGAGCACCACGGCTCGCGCCGGTCCGAGGTCGCCGAGGCGTGGCTGACGATCACCTGGGGCACGATGCGCCGGCTCGACCTGGAGCCCGCCCACTGCGGCGATCCCGAGTGCGAGGCCGACCACGGCCTGACCGGCATGCTCGCCGGTGACGACCTGACCGTGCGGATCAGCGCCACCGGGGACGGCGAGGCCAAGGTCGGCCAGCTGATCTCCTTCACCTCGGCGCTGCAACTCGCCACCGGCACCGTCGGGTGAACCCGCTCCTGCCGCGGTACGGCGAATCCACGCTCGCCGACCTGCTGCCGAGCCTCGGTGCGCACCTGGGGCTGCCCGGCGCCGAGGACGTGCTGGACCTACCGGACGCGGAGCGGTACCTGCTCGTCCTGATCGACGGCCTCGGCCGCGACCTCGTCGACGACTACGCCCGGCACGCGCCGTTCCTGGCCGGTCTGGACGGCCGCACCATCACCTCGGGAGTGCCCAGCACGACGGCCACGTCCATCACCAGCCTCGGCACCGGCCTGGCCCCCGGGGCGCACGGGATCGCGGGCTACTCGTTCTGGTACCCCCCGGCGGGGCAGGTGCTGCAGACCCTGCGGTGGCCCGCCGACATCGACGGCCTGGACGTGCAGCCGCAGCTGACCTGCCTCGAGCGGCTCGAGCGGGCCGGCGTCCGCACGTCGACGATCGCGCCGGCGCACTTCTCCGGCAGCGGCCTGACCGTGGCGGCGCTGCGCGGACCGGCGTTCCTGCCGGTCACCGACGAGGCCGACGGGGATCGACGCGTCGACCTCGCCGTCCAGGCGGCGACGGCGGGGGAGCGGACCCTGGGCTACTTCTACGAACGCCAACTCGACCACGCGGGCCACGTCCGGGGGGTCGGCTCGAAGCTGTGGCTGCAGGAACTCGAGCGGGCCGACGCGCTCGTGGCGCGGGTGCGGGACGCCGTGCCCCCGGACGTCCGGCTGGTCATCACCGGCGACCACGGCATGGTGAACGTCCCGCGTTCGCAGCGGATCGTGGCCGAGGACGAGCCGGGCCTGCTGGCCGACGTGACCGCGCTCGCCGGTGAGGGCCGGCTGCGCCAGTTGATGACCGGCAGGCCGGGGGCCGTGGCCGGCAGGTGGCGCGATCGGCTGGGCGATCGGGCCTGGGTGCGGACCAGGGACGAGGCGGTCGAGGAGGGCTGGTTCGGTGCGGTCTCGCCGCGACTGGCCGGGCGCTTCGGGGACGTCCTGGTCGCGATGGCCGACGACGGCGCCGTGATGAGCCGCGCACTGGCCAGGGAGTTCCAGCTCGTCGGCATGCACGGTTCGCTCACGCAGGCCGAGCTCGAGGTGCCGCTGCTGTTCGCCTGACCGGTCCAGGGCTCACCAGAGCGGGTGGATCGCCGCCCGGAGCAGGTCGTCGTACACCTCGTGGACGGCCGCGTCGAAGGCGGCCAGGTCGAAGCCGCCGTCCAGCAGGGCGCCCGCATCGGCGTTGCCCTGCGCCTGCGTCACGTTCCGGGCACCGGGGATCACCGTCGTCACACCCGGACGGGAGGCGATCCAGGCGAGCGTCGCGGCGGGCAGCGGCACCCCGTCCGGCAACGCGGACGCGAGCCGGCGGGCGGCCTCCAGGCCCGCCGCGTAGTCAACGCCGGAGAAGGTCTCGCCGCGGTCGAAGGCCTCGCCGTGCCGGTTGTAGCTGCGGTGGTCGTCGGAGGCGAAGGTCGTCTGCTCGGTGTAGCGGCCCGACAGCAGTCCCGAGGCCAGCGGGACGCGGGCGAAGATCGCCACCTGTGCCGCCTGCGCGGCCGGCAGCACCTCGTCGAGCGGCTTGAGCCGGAACGGGTTGAAGATGATCTGGATGTTGGTCACGTTCGGACGCGCGATCGCGGCGAGCGCCTGCTCGCAGGTCTCCACCGAGACGCCGTAGGCGGCGATCGCCCCGCTGTCGACCAGGTCGTCGAGAGCCGCGTAGGTGTCGTCGGCGGTGATCACCGCGGTCGGCGGGCAGTGCAACTGGACCAGGTCGAGCGTGTCGACGGCCAGGTTGCGGCGGGAGCGGTCGGTCCAGGCGCGGAAGTTGTCCGGGTTGTAGTTCTCCGCCTCCTGCGGCATCCGGCGGCCCATCTTGGTTGCGACCGTGATCCCGTGGCCCGGCGCGGCCGCGAGGAACTCCCCGATGAGCGACTCGCTGCGCCCGTCGCCGTACACGTCCGCGGTGTCGAACAGGGTGACGTCTCGCGCGGCGGCGGCGCCGAGCACCGCGAGGGCGTCCGGCTGCGACACCTGGCCCCAGTCGGCGCCGAGCTGCCAGGTGCCCAGCCCGATGGCGGAGATCGTGCGGTTCGTCCTGCCGAGCGGCCGGGTCTGCATGGGCTCCTCCCCGCCGACGGCCGTCCCGTCGGCTCTGCTCAGGACTCTACCGAGCCACGGGCCGACCCGGACGGTTCGGCGTGAACCACCCGGGTGGGCGAGAATGACGCCCGTGGCGGAACTGACCTATTTCACCGGGCCGATGGACTGCGGCAAGTCGACGCTGGCGCTCCAGGTCGCCTACACCGAGTCCAGCGCGGGCCGGCAGGGACGGCTGTTCACGATGCTCGACCGCGCGGGGACGTCCACGATCACGTCCCGGATCGGCCTCGCGTCCCCGGCGCAGGAGGTGACCTCCGACCTCGACTTCTGGCGCTACGTCGTCGCCGAGCTCACGGCGGGCCACCGGGTGGACTTCCTGGTCTGCGACGAGGCGCAGTTCTACACCCGCGAGCACGTCGACCAGCT
>JBDHZJ010000277.1:0-4147 GCA_039811825.1 Propionicimonas sp. | reverse complement strand
GCACCAGCTGCTGATGATCGCCGACGAGATCCAGTCCGGGCTCGGCCGGACGGGGACCACGTTCTACTGCGAGCAGGTCGGGGTCGTGCCCGACCTCTACCTGCTCGGCAAGGCGCTGGGCGGCGGGGTGGTCCCGGTCTCGGCCGTGGTCGGCAACGCCGACGTACTGGGGCTGCTCAAGCCGGGCCAGCACGGTTCGACGTTCGGCGGCAACCCGCTGGGGGCGGCCGTCGGGCTCGCGGTGGTGGAGTTGCTGCGGACCGGCGAGATGCAGGCCCGCTCGCGTGAACTCGGCGCCCACCTGCACTCCCGGCTGGCCGGCCTCGTCGGACACGGTGTCACCGAGGTGCGCGGGGTCGGGCTGTGGGCGGGGATCGACATCGACCCGGCGCTGGGCACGGGCCGCGAGATCTGCGAACGACTGCTGCTGCGCGGCGTGATCGCGAAGGACACCCACGGCCAGACCATCCGGATGGCGCCGCCGCTGGTGATCACCCGCGAGGAACTCGATCAGGGCGTGGACGCGCTGGCCGCCGTGCTGGCCGAGGCGATGGCGGACGCGGGCGCCGCCCTCGCCTGACCCGCTCGCGGCCGCGCCCGTCCTGGATCGCACCGGACCGAGTCGGGGACGGTTCCCAACTCGGTCCACCTGGTGAAGCGGACCGAGTGAGGAGCCGTCCCCAATCCGGTCCGCGCGGCCGGGCCCACCGGCCCTGTGGCTCAGGCGCGGACGGCCGAGACCTCGAGCTCGAGGGTGACCTTGTCGGAGACCAGCACGCCGCCGGTCTCGAGCGCGGCGTTCCAGGTCAGGCCCCAGTCCTTGCGGTTGACGACGACCTGGCCCTCGAAGCCGATCCGGTCGTTGCCGAACGGATCGGTGGCGGCACCGCCGAACTCGAACGGGACGGTGACGGGCTTCGTCACGCCCTTGATGGTGAGGTCGCCGGTCACCTCGACGGTGGCGTCGTCGGTGATCGCGAAGCCGGTCGCGACGAAGGTGATGGTCGGGTAGGTGCCCGCGTCGAAGAAGTCGGGGCTGGTCAGGTGGCCGTCGCGGTTCGCGTCCCTGGTGTCGATGCTGGCGGCCTGGATGGTCACCTCGAGGCTCGAGGCGGCCGGGTTCGCGCCGTCGATCGTGGCGGTGCCGCTGACCTCGTTGAAGGCGCCGCGGACCTTGGCGATCATCGCGTGCCGGGCGACGAAGCCGATCCGGGAGTGCGACGGGTCGAGGGTGTAGGTGCCGGTCAGGTCCTGCACGCGGGCGATGCTGGCAGTGCTCATTGGGGTTCCTCCGATGTAATTGAAGTCTCAACTAAAAGCATAAACCGCGGTTGTTGATTCGTCAACTACCCATTCAGCGGATGACGAAACAAGCCCTGCCGGGCGGACGCCCCGGGGGGTAGGGTGACAGCACACCTTGCCCGGACGGCGCGCAGCGTGGCCGTCCGTCGAACCACGGAGGATGCATTGACCAACGCGACCTTCAGCCACGACGACGTGAGCCTGGAACTGCCCCGCGTGCCCGCCAGCCAGGGCAACAACGGCTACGACATCACCAAGCTGCTGGGCGCGACGGGTGACACGACCCTCGACGTGGGGTTCGCCAACACGGCGTCCTGCTGCTCGGCGATCACCTTCATCGACGGGGACGCCGGCATCCTGCGCTACCGCGGCTACCCGATCGAGCAACTGGCCGAGCAGGCCACGTACCTCGAGGTCGCCTACCTGGTGCTGTACGGCGAACTGCCCACCAAGGCTCAGCTGGACGAGTTCTCGGCCAGCATCGCGAAGTACCACGTCGTCGACGAGCGGATGCGGGAGATGTTCCGCACGATGCCGCGCAAGTCCCACCCGATGCCGGTGATCTCCGCCGCGATCAACGCGCTGTCCACCTTCGCCGTGTCCCGCTACGGGGACTCCGCCTTCGACCTCGACCGGGCCACCCACATCCTGCTCGGCTCGGTGCCGACGCTGGCCGCGTACGGCTACAAGAACTCCGTCGGCGAGCCGTTCCTGTACGCGGACAACTCGCTGGGCTACATCGAGAACTTCCTGCGCATGTCCTTCGGCCTGCCCACCGGGCCGTACCCCTTCGACGAGGACATCACCCGCGCGCTCGACGTGCTGCTGATCCTGCACGCCGACCACGAGCAGAACTGCTCCACCTCCACGGTGCGCATGGTCGGCTCGTCCGGCGCCAATATCTACGTGTCGATCGCCGCGGGCGTGAGCGCCCTGTCCGGCCCGCTGCACGGCGGCGCGAACCAGGCCGTGCTCGAGATGCTGAAGGGCATCCGGGACGAGGGCAGCGACGTCCGCACCTACATCAACAAGGTGAAGGACAAGAAGGACACCACCAAGCTGATGGGGTTCGGCCACCGCATCTACAAGAACTACGACCCGCGCGCCGCGATCGTCAAGAAGCACGCGGACGCCATCCTGCGCACCCGCACCGGCACCCAGGACGAACTGCTCGACCTCGCCCTCGAACTCGAGGACGCCGCGCTGAGCGACCCGTACTTCCAGGAGCGCAAGCTCTACCCGAACGTGGACTTCTACACCGGCCTGATCTACCAGGCGATGGGCTTCCCGCAGAACATGTTCACCGTCCTGTTCGCCCTCGGCCGGCTGCCCGGCTGGATCGCGCACTGGCGTGAGCAGTTCAACGATCCCGCGACCAAGATCAACCGGCCGCGCCAGGTGTACGTCGGCGAGGTCGAGCGTCCGTTCGTGCCGCTCGATCAGCGGGGCTGATCAGCCGCCGTCCACGGTGTCGCGGGGGATCCACGCCACGCCGGTGGCCGCGGCGAGCAGCAGGCAGGTCAGGTAGTTCGCCTGCATTCCCTCGAACTGCTGGTCCGCGCCCTGCGCCGCCAGGACCACCAGGCCCAGGCTGAGGCAGAACAGCACCGCGACCGTGAACACCTGCCGGTTCCGGCCGAGGCGTCCCGTCGGCGTCAGCACCGCGGCCAGGAGCACGACCAGCGCGAGCAGGACGCCGCCCCCGACGAGGACGCCGAGACCGTCGGTGATCGCCCCGATGAGCTGCCACAGCGACACGGAGTTGTCGTCCTGGTCGATCCAGATCGGGTTGCAGCCCGTCACGAGCAGGGCCACCGAGAGCGCCATCCGGAGCATGCGTCCCCAGCTGCGCCGGTCCTCGGCGTCCGCAGCCCGTTCCCGCGCCCTGCGTTCACGCTCCCACGCCTGGCGCTGCTGCTCCGCCTGGCTGAGCCCGGGCAGCCCGGGAAAGGGTTCCCGCTCCTCGTCCTCAGGCATGCTGCTCCTTCGCGGTGGCGACAGACAGGGGTGGGTGCGCCCGCTCAGCTCACAGGCTATCGCCGAGGTCGGCCCGGAAGGCCGCCAGCAGTTCGTCCACCCAGCCGCCGACCGGTTCCAGCCGGCCGTAGAAGAACCGCAGGATCTCCGGCTCCTCGACGAACCGCAGGCCACCGACCAGGTCGCGGTGGTCGAACAGCCAGCCGATCCGGTCGATCGCGTAGTTCACCTGGCTGAGCGTGAACACGCGGCGCGGCAGCGCCAGCCGGACGAGTTCCATGTTCGCCATCGGCTCGACACCGTCCGCGTCCCGCTGCTCGCTCAGGGTGCCGCGCTCCATGCCGCGCACGCCGGAGGCGATGTAGAGCGCGGACGCGAGCGCGCCGGCCGGGTACTGCTGCTGCGGCACGTGCGGCAGGAACCGCATCGCGTCGAGGTGGGCGCCGAGCCCGCCGGCGGGCGTGATCACGGGGATGCCGCGCTCATCCAGCTCGGCGACCATGTGCTCGATGAACTGCGGGCCCTGGTTGATCATGTCCTCGTCCATGGTCTCGTCCAGGCCGACCGTGATCGCCTCCATCTCCCGCACGGACATGCCGCCGTAGGTGAGGAAGCCCTCGTACATCGGGATCAGGCCGCGCATCTGCTTGTACAGAGCCTCGTCGCGGATGCAGATCCCGCCGCCGCGGCCGAAGCCGAGCTTGCGGGCGGAGAAGTAGATGACGTCGAAGCAGTCCGCGATCGCGCGGGTGATCTCCGGGATCGTCATGTCCCGGCACTGTTCCTCGCGCGTCTTGTTGAAGTGCAGGTTGTCGGCCAGCAGGGACGCGTCCAGCACGGTCAGGATGCCGTGCTCGCGGGCGACGGC
>JBDHZJ010000276.1:0-4162 GCA_039811825.1 Propionicimonas sp. | reverse complement strand
TCGGGCACGGCCTTCGGTGGCATGGGCTCCAGCCGGCACATGGTGATCGCAGCCCTCGTCGAGCCGACCGTGCTGCTCAGCATCTACGCGCTGAGCGTCCCGGCCGGCACCTCCGCGCTGTCCGCGATCGTGCAGGCGCGTCGCGCCGACCCGGCGTCCCTGCTGAACCCGGTGAGCCTGCTCGCGATCTCCGCCCTCGTCGTCGTGGTGATCGCAGAGACCGGGCGGCTCCCGGTCGACAACCCGTCCACGCACCTGGAGCTGACGATGATCCACGAGGCGATGATCCTGGAGAGCGGCGGGCGCGACCTCGGCTGGCTCGAGCTCGGCTCCTGGCTGCGCCTCACCGCGCTCCTCGGCCTGGTCGCCAACCTCTCCCTGCCCCTGGGGATCGGGCAGGACGCGGCGCCGCTCACCCTGCTCATCGGAGTCGCGGCGGTCACCGTGAAGGTGCTCGTTCTCGGTGCGGCCCTCGCCGCCGCCGAGGTGTTCATCGCGAAACTCCGGCTCTTCCGCGTGCCCGAGTTGTTGGCAGGTTCCTTCGTGCTGGCGTTCCTGTCGGTGAGCGCCTCCTACCTGGTGTTCTGAAAGGAGGCCGCTGATGTCGATCCAGACCTACCAACAACTGCTCGCGACGACGACCGGATTGCTGCTGCTCACGGCCGTCCTCCAGGTCTGGGGCCGCTCGATCGTCCGGGCGATCGGGTTGCTCGTGCCGCAGGGCATCGCTCTCGCCGGGCTCGTCCTGGTCGTCGGCCTGTACGCCGGCGAGGAGTCGGCGTGGATCGTCGCCGGCCTGGTGCTGGTGGTGAAGGCGGTGATCATGCCGTGGGCGATCTTCCGGTCCGCCCGGTTGATCGGGGTGACCCGTGAGCGCTCGTCCCGGGTGAACGCGGCGGTCGAACTGATCGGGGCGGCCGGGCTCACCCTGCTCGCCTACGCGGTAAGCGGGCCGATCCTCGGCAACCGCACCGACCCGGCCTCGCAGGCCGTCCCGGTCGGCTTCTCGCTGGTGCTGCTCGGCTTCTGGCAACTGCTGGTTCGCGGCTCTGCGATCACCCAGCTGGTCGGCTTCCTGATGCTCGACAACGGGATCGCAACCATCTCCTTCCTCGCCTTCGGCGGGCTGCCGCTGGTGGTCGAGCTCGGGGCGACGCTCGACGTGCTGCTCGTCGTCCTGATCCTCGGGGTGCTGGTGGTGCGGATGCAGGCGGAACAGGGCCACATCGACATCTCCGAGCTGAGGGAGTTGCGGGACTGATGGCCATCCTGATCTGGGTTCCCCTGGTCCTGCCGTTGCTGCTGGCAGCGGTCAGCATCGTGCTGCGCAGCCGCGCCTGGACGCTCTGGCTGCCGGTCAGCGCGGCCGGCGTCCTGCTGGGCGTGGGCGTGGCGTTGGTCGTGTCCGTGGGCAGCGGCGGGCCGCTGGTCACCGCGGGGGGCCTGGTCCGGGTGGACGCCCTGAGCGCCTGGATGCTCACGGTCATCGGAGCCGTGGCCGTGGTCGCCCTGTGGGGCGGGATCCCGCACCGGACCCACCGGAACCGCAACATCGGCTCGTTCGCCAGCCTGCTGTGCCTGTTCCTCTCCGCGATGAGCCTCGCCGTCGTCGCCGACAACCTCGGCCTGATGTGGGTCGCGGTCGAGCTGACCACCATCACGACGGCCTTCCTCGTCGGGTCCCGTGGCGGCCGCGGTGCGCTCGAGGCTGCCTGGAAGTACGTGGTGCTGGGCTCGGTCGGCGTCGCGATCGCCTTCCTCGGCCTCATCCTGTTGTCGGCGGCGAGCCGGACGACGGGGGAGCCGTCCCTGTCGTGGGTCGTCCTGCTGGCCCACGCCGGCGGACTCGACTCGACGCTCACCCGCGCGGGCGCGGCGCTCGCCGTCCTCGGCTTCGCCACCAAGGCGGGGCTGGCGCCGGTCCATTCCTGGCTTCCGGACGCGCACAGCCAGGCGCCCGCGACGGTCAGCGGGCTGATGTCCGGCGTCCTGCTCTCGGTGGCGTTCTACGCCATCCTGCGGGTCCAGGCGATCGCGGACGCGGCGCTCGGCCCCGAGCTGATGCGCGGCCTGCTCACCGCCGCCGGCCTGCTCTCGCTTGCGGTCACGGCAGGGCTGGTGATCACGCAGAAGGACTTCAAGCGGCTGCTGGCCTACAGCAGCATCGAACACATGGGCCTGCTGGCCCTCGGGGCGGCGACCGGCGGGCCGTTGGCGATCGCGGCCGTCCTGCTGCACATGCTGGGCCACGGCCTGGTCAAGTCGTCGATGTTCGTGCTGGCCGGACGGGTCCTCGGGTACACCGGCAGCCACCACATCGCCGACGTGCGCAACCTGCTGCGGCGCCGTCCCGACCTCGGCGGCCCTTTCCTGCTCGGAGCCGCGGCCCTCCTCGGCTTTCCGCCGTTCGTGACCTTCTTCACCGAGGTCGCGATCATCATCGCCGGCTTCCAGCGGGGCTTGGGCTGGCAGATGATCCTGGCCTGCGTCCTGCTGCTGGTGGTCTTCGCGGGAATCGCGCGCAACGTGCTGGCGATGACCGTCGGCGCGGACCCCGACCCGGACGCCGTCCGAACCTCGCCCGCGCCGCCGGACCTGCCGGCGCGGTTCCGCCAGGTCCCGATCGGGATCGCCCTGGGCCTCACCGCGGTCGTCGGTTTCGCCGCCTGGCCGCTGGCCGCCCCGCTGCTCGCCGCCGTCACCGCACTGGGTGGTGCGCGATGAGCCGCCGGAACGCACCCGAGGTGCTGCCGGTCACGCGCGAGACGCTCGCCGAGACCGTCGCCGCACAGTTCGACCGGGGCTTCCGGCTGGCCCTCGTCGCGGCCCACGAGGACGCGCCGGTAGGCCCCGGGGCGGGCTTCCGGATCGTGTACGTCCTGCTCGGCACCGCCGGCGAGCGCGTGGAGGTGGTCGTCGAGATTCCCCGGGACGACGCGTGGTTGCCCACCCTGGCGGGCATCTCCTACCCGGCCGGCCGCTTCGAGCGTGAGATGCGTGGCCTGTACGGCATCGTCCCCCGGGACCACCCGCAGCCCTACCGACTCGTGCGCCACGGGCACTGGCCGACCAGCTACCACCCGATGCTCTCCGACGCGGACCCGAACCCGGACTTCACCACGCGGGCCGGCTTCCCGTTCGCCGAGGTGACGGGCAAGGGCGTTTACGAGATCCCGGTCGGTCCGGTGCACGCCGGGCTGATCGAGCCGGGTCACTTCCGGTTCTCCGTCGTCGGGGAGACGATCGTGCGGATGTACCAGCGGCTCTACTTCGTCCATCGCGGGGTGGAGAAGTTGTTCGAGGGACGGCAGGTGGCCGACGGGATCGCCCTCGCCGAACGGATCAGCGGGGACACCGCCGTCGGGCACAGCCTCGCCTACGTGATGGCTGTCGAGGACGCGCTCGGGATCGAGGTGCCCGAACGGGACCGGCTCACCCGGGCGCTGCTGCTGGAGTGCGAGCGGCTCTACAACCACGTCAACGACATGGGGGCGATCGTCAACGACGCCGGCTTCGGCATCGTGAACCAGCACGCCGGACGCCTGCGCGAGCCGCTGCTGCGGCACAACGCGAGGCTCACCGGGCACCGGCTGCTGCGGGGAGCGATCCGGCTCGGCGGGGCCGACGTGCTCGCCGCGCCCGACCTCGACCTCATCGGCAGTGTCGCTGCGGAGGCGGCCGAGCTGGCCGAGATCTCGACCGGGCACCCGATGGTGGCGAACCGGCTGAACACGACCGCCGTCCTTCCGTCCGAGCAGGCGCGGGGCCTGGGCGTGCTCGGCTACGTCGCCCGGGCGTCCGGGGTTGCCGTCGATGCGCGGGCCGACCAGCCGTTCGTCGACCTGGGGGAGTCCTTCCGGGTCGTCACTGCGCAGACCGGCGACGTGCGGGCGCGCTTCGACGTGAGGGTGGGGGAGATCGCGGTCGCTGCCGCGCTCGTCGCGGACCTGAGCGCGAGGATGTCCGCTCTCGACGCCTCCGGTGCGCCGACGTCGTTGAGCGGGACGGGGGCCGGGCTCGGCGTTGTCGAGGCCTGGCGCGGCACGTTGGTGCACCGGGTGGAGGTCGGCGCGGGGGGAGTCCTGACCCGGGTGAAGGTGGTCGACCCGTCGTTCCACACCTGGCCCGCGTTGGGGATCGCGCTCGCGGACACGATCGTCCC
>JBDHZJ010000275.1:0-4181 GCA_039811825.1 Propionicimonas sp. | reverse complement strand
GCACCACGCTGACCGGCGAGGGCACCCAGCACATGGACGGGCACAGCCCGATGATCGCCGCCACCAACCCGGCGGTGATCTCCTACGACCCGGCCTACGGCTACGAGATCGCGCACATCGTCGCCGACGGCCTGCGCCGCATGTACGGCGAGAACCCGGAGGACATCTTCTACTACCTGACGGTCTACAACGAGCCGGCGCCGCAGCCGGCCGAGCCGGAGAACGTCGACGTCGAGGGCATCGTGAAGGGCATGCACCTCGTTTCCGAGGGCAGCTTCGAGGGGGTCGGCGAGGACGCCCGGCGCGCGCAGCTGCTCGCGTCCGGCGTGGGCGTGGCCTGGGCCCTGGAGGCGCAGGAACTGCTCAAGCGCGACTTCGGCGTGGTGGCGGACGTGTGGAGCGTGACCAGCTGGACCGAGCTGCGCCGCGACGGGCTCGCCTGCGACGAGCAGAGGTTCCTGCACCCCGGCGAGGGCAACCCGGTGCCGTGGGTGACGCAGAAGCTGGCCGACCGCCCCGGCCCGGTCGTGGCGGTCTCGGACTACATGCGCCAGGTGCAGGACCAGGTCGCGAACTGGGTGCCGGGCGAGTTCTCCTCCCTCGGCGCGGACGGCTTCGGCTTCTCCGACACCAGGGCGGCGGCGCGGCGCTTCTTCCACATCGACGGTCCCTCGATCGCGGTGCGGACGCTGCAGATGCTGGCCGCGTCCGGACAGATCGACCCGGCACTGCCGGGCCAGGCGGCGGAGAAGTACCAGATCCTCGACGTCACGGCCGGCGCGTCCGGCGCGGTGGGCGGCGACGCCTGACTCTTTGATCCGGGTCAGCTTTCTGGCAGGCTGAAAGCCTGACGGGACCGCCTGGACGTCCTCGGCGTACGCCGGGATCGCGTGCCGGGCGACAGCGAGAGAAAGCGGGGAGCAGCGCGTGGGTACCGCGCCCGGGTCGACGCCCAATTCGTCGATCGTGGCCGCACTGGGCATCGCCCAGGGACAGGCGGTCCAGGAACTCGGTTGGGACGACGATGTCGACGAGGGCGTGCGCGACGCGGTGCTCGACACGCTCGGTGAGGACTTCGTCTACGACGCCATCGAGGCGGTGGACACGGTGCTGCTGTGGTGGCGCGACGAGGACGGTGATCTCGGCGACGGCCTCGTGGACGCGCTCACCGACCTGACCGGTCACGGCCACATCTGGCTGTTCACGCCACGGATCGGGCGCGACGGCTACGTCGATCCCGCGGACCTCGCCGAGGCGGCGCTGACCGCCGGCCTCGCCCTCGCCAACACCGTCTCGGTGTCGCGGGACTGGGAGTCGCACAAGCTGGTGCGGCCGAAGGCAGGTCGTCGTTAACCCGCGGACGCCGTTCCAGAAGGCCGCATCGCTGGCATCCGTGGCCCTGGCCGGCCTGCTCGCGGTCGGCTGCTCGGCCAGCACCACCGTGCCCGTCCTGCCGGCCACCCAGAGCCCGAGTGCCCCGGCCGGCACGGTCGGCACCGCCACCGCGACGCCGTCGGCGTCCGCGAGCACCCGTCCCGCCTCGGCCACCCCGACGCCGAGCGCCCCGGTGCTGGAGGTATCGTCGGTCGCCAACTTCCGCGACGTCGCCGGGGCCGGCCTGCCGCTGCCGGACGGCGACCACATGGTCACCGGGCTGGTCTACCGGTCGGCGAAGCTGTCCACCGCGTCCCGCGCGGACGTGGCCCGGCTGGCGAAGGCGGGGATCGGCCTGGTGATCGACCTGCGCACCGACGCCGTGGCCGCGCGGACGCCGGACCCGGCGATCCGCGGCGCGGACTACGAGCTGGTGAACATCTACGCGGCCTACAGCACGCCCCCGGCGCGCCCGAAGAGCGTTGCGGACGCCCGGGCGTACATGCGCGACATGAACATCCGGTTCGTCTCCGTGCCGGCCCAGCGGGCGAAGGTCGCCGAGGCCGAGGAGCTGATCGCCGACGCGAAGCGGCCCGTGGTGGTGCACTGCACGGAGGGCAAGGACCGGACCGGGTGGATCTCCGCGATGCTCCAGCTGGTCGCGGGCGCCGACCGCGACCAGGTGATGGCGGAGTACCTGAAGTCGAACGAGTACCGCGAGGACTTCCTTGCCAGCTCCTACCGATCGACCCTCGCCTCGAAGGGGCGGACCGCAGCCGAGATCCAGCAGGCCCAGTACCGCGTGCGGCCGGAGTACCTCAACGCCGGCCTGGCCGAGATGGACGGCCGCTTCGGCGGGCTGGACGGCTACCTGACCGAGGGGCTGGGGCTGTCCAGGGCGACGATCGACGCGCTGCGCGAGCGACTCACGGCCTGAGCCGGGGTCAGCCGATCGTGCCCGCCTGCGGCTGGGCGCCCTCCTCGCGGCCGGCGAGCTGTTCCCTGGCCCGGATCCGGAGCGTCTTCTCCAGCAGCGCCTCGCGCTTGGGGATGGTCTTGGCCTCGAGGCTGAAGCTGAAGTGGTTGTCCAGCCAGAATCCGGTGAGCTTGTAGATGCCGTTGGTCTTCTTGTTGAGCCGGTAGAGCGTGCCCACCTCGGCCCCGTCGAGGAGCATCTTCGTCGACTTCCCGTCGGCGAATTCCTTCTTGTAGTGCCGGGCCGCTTCCGCGGCGTCCTGCCAGTACCGGTACCGGATCAGCCCGTTGTCGTCCTCGCACTCGTAGGTGTCGGTCGTGGCGCGGTAGGCGACGAACTGGCATGTGTCCCACACCGCGTCGAGCGAGGGGTAGACCCAGCGCAGCCCCGACTCCCCCCGGGGCGGCGGGCACTGGCCGAGGTCGGTGACCGGGACGTTGTTCCAGCACTGGTAGGTGAGGGCCTTCGCCGGGGTCGCGGTGGCCGGCGGGGACGCGGTGCCGGGCCCGGCGGTGGGTGAGGTCTGCGGGACGGAACCGGACCAGGTCATCAGCGCGAACACCAGTGCGACGGTGAGCGCGATCGCCCCGGCGCCGATCAGCCAGCGGGCGCCGGTGCCGAGCCGGCCGCGTGGGGACGGCGGCTGCGGTGCTCCGGCCACGGGAGCACCCGGGGGCGGAGCCGGGGCGTCGGCCAGTGCCGGGTGGCGGCTGGCCAGTGCCGTGGGTTCGTCGAGGTTCCCGGAGGCGGGGGAGGGCGCGGCCGCCGCGTCCGACGGGGCGCCGGACGCGGGCCGGAAGATGCCGGAGTCGGGCTTGCTGATGGACAGCGGCGCGACCCCGGCGGCGAAGCCGAGCGGTGCCTGCGCGAGCACGAGCGCGTCGCCCGCGGAGTCGGGCCGCTCGGCCGGGTTCTTCGCCAGGTTCGCCCAGAACAGCCGGTTCAGCGCCTCGATCAGCGGGTCGGAGCCGGGCAATTGCGGCACGGGCGCGTTCATGTGCGCCATCGCGATCTGCACGTCGGTGCCCGAGTACACGTTGCGGCCGGTGAGCATGGCCCACAGCACGCAGGCCGCCGAGTAGAGGTCGCTCTGCGCGGTGGCGGGCTGCCCGGCGTGGCGCTCGGGGCTCATGAACGCCCAGCTGCCGGCGACCAGGCCCGGCTGGGTGAGCCCGCCCTCGGGGGTCTGGGCGATGCCGAAGTCGCACAGGTAGGCGAACGGCTCGGTGTCGTCCGGACGCAGCAGCACGTTGCTCGGCTTCACGTCGCGGTGCACGATGCCGCGGGCGTGGGCGTCGCCGAGGGCGCTGAGCACGTGGCCGTAGACCTGCAGGGCCATGGTCGGCGGGAGCGGTCCGCCGCGGGTGACCAGCTGGCCGACGTCGCCGCCGGCGACGTACTGCATGGCCAGGTAGAGCCGGTCGTCGGAGACGCCGTGGTCGAAGATCTGGATCACGTGCGGGGAGTCGAGGCTGGCCAGGATGTTGGCCTCGCGGGAGAACCGGGCGGCGAACGTGGCGTCCGCGGCGAACCGCGGGTCGAGGATCTTCAGCGCGACCGGACGGTTCAGGGCGAGCTGGGTGGCCCGGTACACGATGCCCATGCCGCCGCGCCCGATTTCGGCGTCCACGCGGTACGGGCCGATCCGGTCACCGATCGCCGGGAAGCCAACCATGCGCACTCCATCGCTCTGGGTGCTGCCAGCCTAGCTTTTCGGGTCGCGTCGGCGATGGGTCCTCCCGCCGGGCGTGCCTCTAGGATGTTCCCCCGGGGCGCATAGCTCAGTTGGTCAGAGCACCTCCCTTACAAGGAGGGGGTCGGCGGTTCGAGC
>JBDHZJ010000274.1:0-4199 GCA_039811825.1 Propionicimonas sp. | reverse complement strand
CACCTCCGCGCCGGCCAGGCTGTAGGCGCGGGCGAGTTCGGGGAACCACTCGTCCCAGCAGGTCGGCAGGCCCACCCGGGCCGCGGACGGGAGGTCGAGTGTCGTCACCGGGTAGGCGTCGGCGGCCGGTCCGGGACGGAAGTAGTGGTCCTCGTAGTAGCCGGCGGTGACCGGGATGTGCAGCTTCCGCGTCCGTGCGAGCAGGCGTCCGTCGGGGGCGACCAGGATCGCGGTGTTGAAGCCGCGTCCGTCCGGGCCGTCGGCCCGCTCGTACAGGGACGCGTGCACGATCACGCCGCTCGCGGCCGCGCACCGGGCGGCCAGGCGGAAGGTCGGCCCGTCCTCCAGCGGCTCGGCGAGGGCGGACGGGGCGGTCTCCGGCTTCACGTCCGCCGGGTAGCGCAGCAGGGTCAGCTCGGGCAGGAAGACGACCTCGGCGCCCGCCGCGGCGGCCGAGGCGACGCCATCGGCGAGCCCCGCGGCGTGTTCGTCGGCGTCCGCGTGCCAGCGGGTCTGGACCAGGCCCACGACCAACGGCGGACGGATGCTCGCGCGCACCCGGGCGGGCGAGTCGAGCGGCTCGGCGACGATCGTGTCCATCAGTCCTCCTCGCGGCCGGCGCGCGGCTGTTGCTGGGTGATGCAGTGGATGCCGCCGCCACGGGCGAACAGCGGCCGGGCGTCGACGGCGACGACCTCGCGCCCGGGGTACGCGGCGGCCAGGATCTCGCGCGCCTGCGCGTCGGCCGGGTCGTCGAAGGCGCAGGCGATCACCGCACCGTTCGCCACGTAGTGGTTCACGTAGCTGTAGTCGACGAAGCCCTCCGCGTCGCGCAGGACCGACGGCGCGGGCAGGTCGACCACCTGCAGGTCCTGCGCGGCGAGCACGTCCCGCAGTTCGGTGGTGACGGCGTGGTCGGGGTGCGCGGGGTCCCGCTGGTCGTGCAGCAGCACGGTGCCGGGGGAGGGGAAGGTGGCGACGATGTCGACGTGCCCGCGGGTGCCGTAGGCCTGCGAGTCACGGGTCAGCCCGCGGGGCAGCCAGATCACGGTTCGTGCGCCGACGGTGCGGGCCAGTTCGGCCTCGACGTCCGCCTTCGTCCAGCCCGGGTTGCGGAACGGGTCGAGCTGGACGGTCCCGGTGACCAGGAACGTGCCGGCGCCGTCGGTGTGGAGGCCGCCGCCCTCGTTCACCAGGGGCGAGCCGATCCGCTGCGCGCCCGTGGCCGCGATCGCCACCCCCGCCGCGTGCCGGTCGGCGTCCCAGCGGGCCCAGTGCTGCTGCCCCCAGCCGTTGAACACCCAGTCGACCGCGCCGAGCGTGCCGTCCCCGGCCAGCACGAACGTGGGTCCGGTGTCGCGGTACCACGCGTCGTCGAGCGGGCACTCGTGCAGGTCGATGCCGCCGTCCAGCCGGCGGCGCGCCTCGGCGCGTCCCTCCGGTGTGACCAGCATCGACACCGGCTCGAACGCGGCGATCGCGTTGGCCACGGCCGCCCAGGTGCGCCACGCCTCGTCCGCGTCGCCCGGACCGTCGCCGAGCGTGTACGGCGCGGACGGCCACGCCATCCAGGTGCGCTCGTGCGGCGCGGTCTCCGCCGGCATCGCCCAGCTCATGGGCCGACCTTAACGGCGTCCGGCGGCGGTCCCGGCCGGTCCGGCGGGATGATGGGACGGGGGGCCCCGCCCGCGGCACGAGGAGGACGCCATGAACCAGCCCGACCTGGAGCGCTTCGTGCGGGTCCAGGAGGGGGTCTACCCGCGCGTGCTGGCCGAGCTCCGCGCCGGCCGGAAGACCAGCCACTGGATCTGGTTCGTGTTCCCGCAGGTGTGGGGGCTGGGGCGCAGCCCGATGTCGGAGCGCTACGCGATCTCGGGCGCCGAGGAGGCCCGCGCCTACCTCGCCCATCCGGTCCTCGGCGCGCGGCTGGAGGAGTGCACGCGGCTGATGCTGGCGCAGCCCGGCCCGGACGCGGAAGCTGTCCTCGGCGGCATCGACGCGGTCAAGTTCCGCTCGTCGATGACCCTGTTCGCCGCGGTGGCCCCGCCCGACTCGGTGTTCGCCGGGGCGCTCGCGAAGTACTTCGGCGGCCGGGGCGACCAGCTCACCCTCGACCGGCTCGGACGGCGGCCCTGAGCCCGGGCTAGCCTGCCGGACATGACTCGTGTGGTGGTGACCGGCAGCAGCGGCAAGCTCGGACGGGCGGTGGTGAAGCACCTTGCCGAACAGGGCTACGACCTGGTCACGACGGACCGCACGCCGCCACCGGCCGGGCAGCCCGGGCAGTTCACCCGGGCCGACCTCACCGACCTCGGCCAGGTCGTCGAGCTGCTCACCGGCGTGGACGAGCGCTACGACCACGTGGACGCCATCGTCCACCTCGCCGCGATCCCCGCGCCCGGCCTGTTCACGTCCGGGGCGACCTTCCACAACAACGTGCCGTCCACGTTCAACATCTTCCAGGCGGCGAAGATCGCCGGCATCACGAAGGTCGTCTGGGCGTCCAGCGAGACCGTCCTCGGCCTGCCCTTCGACGTGCCGCCGCCCTACGCGCCGGTCGACGAGGAGTACCCGGTGCTGCCCAACTCCACCTACTCCCTCGGCAAGGCCGCCGAGGAGGAGATGGCCCGCCACTTCGCCCGGTGGAACCCCGAACTGTCCATCATCGGGCTGCGGTTCTCCAACGTGATGGACCCGGAGGACTACCGGGCCTTCCCGACCTGGCAGGACGACCCGTCCGCGCGCCGGTGGAACCTGTGGGGCTACATCGACGGCCGCGACGGCGCCCAGGCGGTCCGGCGTGCGCTCGAGGTGGACCTGCCCGGCTTCGAGGCGTTCGTGATCGCCAACGCCGACACCGTGATGACCCGCCCCAGCGCCGAGCTGATGGCGGAGGTGTTCCCGGGGGTGCCGCTGAGCCGTCCGGTGCAGGGCACCGAGACACTGCTCGGCATCGACAAGGCGCGCCGCCTGCTCGGCTACGAGCCGGAGTTCTCCTGGAGCGACGAGGTGGGCTGATCGTCCACGTGCGCCCGGCGCGGCAGTGGCGCCCGGCGGGCCGCCGCGAACGGTGAGGCGGACGTGCGCACCTCGGGCGTGCTGAGCATCGCGGCGACGGCCGCGGCCGTGGCCGGACGCCGCTCGGGGTCCTTCGCCAGGCAGGCCGTGATCACCGTGGCGAGGTCGGTCGGGACGTCCTGCGGCAGCGGCGGGGGCGGCTCGTCCACGTGCGCCAGCGCCGTTGCGATCGGGCTCTCCTTGTCGAAGAGCTTGCGGCCGGTGAGCAACTCGTGGCCGAGTACGCCCAGGGCGTACAGGTCGCCGCGGGCGGTCACCTCGGCGCCGAGGGCCTGCTCCGGGCTCAGGTAGTGGGCGGTGCCGAGCGTGTCGCCGGTGACGCTGGTCGAGCCCGCGGCGGTCGTCCGGGCGATGCCGAAGTCCATCAGCTTGACCAGGCCGTTCGGGGCGACCAGCACGTTGGACGGCTTGAGGTCGCAGTGGATCACGTCCCGGGCGTGGGCGGCCTGCAGGGCCTCGCCGAGCTGCACCAGCACGCTGCGCACCCAGTCCGGGTCGAACGTGCCCGCCGAGTCGAGCAGGGCGGCCAGCGTCGGCCCGTCCACCAGTTCCATCACCAGGTAGGCGAGCACGTCGAGTTCACCGAAGTCGTAGACGGCGACCACGTTGGGGTGGCTGAGCCGGGCGGCGAAGCGTGCCTCGGCCCGGAACCGTTCGAGCGCGGCGTGGTCGGGTTCGGCCTGGCGGAGCACCTTCACCGCGACCGTTCGGCCCAGGGAGCCGTCGGCGGCCCGCCACACCTCGCCCATGCCGCCGCTCGCGATCGGCCGCTCCAGCCGGTACCGCCCGGCGAGGACGAAACCCGGCTTCAGGCGCTGCATCGCGCAGGTCCGGTCATCGTGTTCATTCCCCCCATACCCGGCGACCCGAAACCGGGCGGCCGCCACAGGAGTACCCGCTGACTGCGCCGGGCAATCCTGCATCTGTGTCGGACAGCTGGGCACCATCCCACCGGTCTCACCCTCAGGTCCGGTCAGCCGATCCTCAAGGCCCGGTCAATCCCGGGGCGCCGCGGCGTCCGCCTCGTTGCCCACTCAGGCCTGGGCCACGGCCCGGGCGAGGCGCGCGCCGGCCAGGCGGTGCTCGGCGCCGGTCACGTGGTCGGCGAACAGCGCCGGCCA
>JBDHZJ010000273.1:0-4227 GCA_039811825.1 Propionicimonas sp. | reverse complement strand
TGGGGCGAGCGCACGGCCCGGATGGACGCCGACCCGGTGGGCCACCGCTACGACCAGGACGTCGACGCGCCGATCGTCGCGGCCGTGCAGCGGGTGGCCGAGGCGCGGGGCATCCCGATGGCGCAGGTCGCGCTCGCCTGGGTGCTGTCCCAGCCGGCCGTGTCCGCTCCGATCGTCGGCCCGACCAAGGTGCACCACCTCACCGACGCCGTCGCCGCCCTCGACGTCCACCTGACCGAGGCGGAGGTGGCGCAGCTCGAGGAGCACTACACGCCGCACATCCCCCGGTCGTTCCAGTAGCCGGGCGCGTTGGCCGATGGCCGCGCCCCGTCCCGGGCAGTGATGCTGAAGCGTCCGCTGGTCCCGGCCACAGCGCTGCTGTGGGGACTGCAGTTCGCGTTCCTGAGTCCCGCGCTGGCGCTCATCATGGTCAGCCTGTACGGCGCGACCCCGGCCGAGGTCGGTTGGGTGCTGGCCGTCTACAACGCGGGCGGGTTCGTGGCGGCGCTGGTCATCCCGGCCTGGGCGGACCGGCGGCACCGCTACCTGCCGGTGCTCGTGGTGTGTGCGGTGCTCACGGTGGCGCTCGCCGTGGCCCTGGCGCTGGCGACGAGCCTCGTCGTGGCGGCGCTCGCCCTGGTGGTCCTGGGCGGGCCCGCCGGGGTGGGCATGTCGATGCTGTACGCCCATCTGAGGCACAGCGGGGCGTCCCCGCGGGTGATCGTCAACACCAGGGCGCTGATCTCGTTCGCCTGGGTGGCGGGCCCACCGATCGCGACCGCCGTGATCGGCTGGTTCGGCAATCGGGCGATCCTCCTGGTCGTCGCGGCCGTCGGGGTCCTGACGACTGTCCTCGCGGTCGTCCTCATGCGAAGGTCACGGGACCCGGACAACGAGCCGGACGCGGGCGGGCCGAGTGCGGCGGATGTCTCCGTGGCGCCGATGTCGAGACCGCGGGTCGCCGTGGTGGTGGTCGCGTTCGTCCTGGCCCAGGCGACCAATGCGGCCGCGGTGGCCGTGATGACCCTGTTCGTCACCGAGCACCTCGGCCTGCCCGTGATCTGGGCGGGGCTCGCCCTCGGTCTCGCCGCCGGCCTGGAGATCCCTGCGCTGCTGGTGATGGGCCGGCTCAGCGCCCGGTTCTCATCCCTGGGGCTGCTGGTGACGGGGTTCCTCGCCGCGGTCGTCTACTACGCGGGCATGATTCTCGTCCCGGGGCCGATCGCGCTCCTCGCGCTGCAGGTGCCCAACGCCTGGTTCTTCGCGGCGGTGGCTGGAGTCGGGATCACCCTCTTCCAGGACCTCATCCCGCGGCCGGGCCTGGCGACAGGGCTGTACACCAACACCCGCAGGGTCGGCTCCATCCTCGCCGGGCCGGTGATCGCGATGGCCTCGAGCCCGCTCGGCTATCCGGGGGTCTTCGCCACCTGCGCGGGAATGGCCCTGGTCGCCGTCGTCGCGACCTGGGGCGCCGGTCGCACGCGTCCTGTGGCGGACGACACGGCGTCGGATCCGGCTCAGCTGGCGTAGACCGTGATGTCGAAGAGATAGCGGTCGTAGCGGTAGCAGTGGTCGCCGAACTCCACGGGAGCGCCGGACGCGTCGTAGGCGCGCCGCGACATCGTCAGCACCGGGTCGTTCTTGTCCAGGTCGAGCAGCCTGCGCTCCTCCGGCTCGGCCGGGCGGGCACCGATGGTCTGGTGGGCGACAGCGGGCACGACGCCGCGGGTTCGCATCACGTTGTACAGGCCCTGGTTGGTCAGTTCGTCCAGGTCGAGGTCGGCCCACACCGGCGGCAGCCAGTTGCGCAGGATCGACATCGGGCCCTCCTCCACCGAGCGCAGCCGCTCCAGGTAGACCAGGGGAGTCTCCGGGTCGAGGCCGAGGATGCCGGACGCGCGCTGGTCGACGAAATCGGTGTTGAACTCCAGCACCTCGGTGAGCGGCTCGCGACCGTTCCGCTTCAGGTCGTCGTACAGGCTGGTCAACTCGTTGCGGCGGTGGATCACCTCGTTGGCCACCGTGGTGCCGATGCCGCGCCGGCGCACCAGCAGGCCGCGGGTGACGAGTTCGACGATCGCGCGACGCACGGTGGGGCGCGACAGGTCGAGACGGTCGGCGAGAGACAGTTCGTTCTCGAAGGCATCGCCCGGCTTGAGCACCCCGGTGTCGATGGCGGCAGCGAGCTGTTCGGCCAGCTGGTGGTACAGCGGGACCGGGCTGTTCCGGTCGATGCTGACCGGGATCTGGGTAGCCATGTCGGCACCATAGCCGAAAGGTTGCTTGCGCGGACACAGTAAACGCCCGTTGCATGAATAGCCTAATGTCCTTACAAATCTTGACACCGGGCGTCCGAACTGGGCAGACTGGAACCCCGGGCACCGGCGCCGCGAACTGAAGGAATGGATCATGGGTGACACCTACGAGGTCGTGTGCATCGGCCGCGTCGGGGTGGACATCTACCCGACGGAGATCGGGGTACCGCTCGAGGACGTGACGTCCTTCGGCAAGTTCCTCGGCGGCAGTGCGACCAACGTCTCGGTGGCCGTTGCCCGCTACGGGCACCGTGCCGCGATCATCACGAAGACCGGCGACGACCCGTTCGGCCGGTTCGTCCGCGCCAAACTCGACGAACTCGGGGTCGTCAGTGACTTCGTCGGTACGGACCCGTGGCTGCCCACCCCGGTCACCTTCTGCGAGATCTTCCCGCCCGACGACTTCCCGCTGTACTTCTACCGCTACCCGCAGGCCCCGGACCTGCGCCTCCAGGTCACAGACCTGCCGTTGCGCGAGATCGCCGAGGCCGGCATCTATTGGGCGACCCTGACCGGGCTGTCCGCCGAGCCGAGTCGCCAGGCCCATCTGGCCGCCTGGCGCGTCCGTGACCGGCGACCGCTGACGATCCTCGACCTCGACTACCGGCCGATGTTCTGGAAGACCGAGGCCGAGGCCACCCGCCACGCCGAGATCGCGCTGTCGCACTGCACCGTCGCGATCGGGAACCGTGAGGAGTGCCGGATCGCGGTGGGAGAGACCGAGCCTCGGCGGGCGGCCAAGGCGCTGCTGGAACATGGAATCGAACTGGCCATCGTGAAGCAGGGGCCGAAGGGCGTCCTGGCAGTGACCGCCGACGAAGAGGTGGAAGTACCGCCGGTCACTGTCGAGGTGGTCAACGGCCTCGGCGCCGGTGACTCCTTCGGCGGGGCCGTCTGCCACGCCCTGCTCAACGGCTGGGACCTGAGGCGGACCCTCCGCTTCGCCAACGCCGCCGGTGCGCTCGTCGCGTCCCGGCTGGAATGCTCGACCGCCATGCCGACCGAGGCCGAGGTCGAGGCGTTGCTGGAGGAGGCCGGGGCATGAAGCACGTGGACGCCGCCGCGCTGACCCGCACCCGGGCCACCGACCCGGGTGCGATCACGCGTGCCTGGCGGGACCGGCGCCGCGCCGCACGGCCCGCCGACGGCCGGCTGATGATCGTCGCCGCCGACCACCCCGCCCGCGGCGCCCTCGGCGTGCGCGGCAACGCCAATGCGATGGCCTCCCGGGCCGAACTGCTCGACCGCCTGGCGACCGCGCTCGAGCGGCCCGGCGTGGACGGCGTGCTGGGCACCGCGGACATCCTCGAGGACCTGCTGCTGGCGGGCCTGCTGGAGGGCAAGGTCGTGATCGGCTCGATGAACCGCGGCGGCCTGCAGGGCGCCGAGTTCGAGTTCGACGACCGCTGGACCGGCTACGACGCCGACACCCTCGCCGACAACGGCCTGGACGGCGGCAAGATGCTCACCCGGATCTGCCTGGAGGACGAGGACACCGCCCGCGTGCTCGAGTCGACCGGCACGGCCGTCACCGCTCTCGCCCGCCGCGGCCTGATGGCGATGGTGGAGCCGTTCCTGTCCGTCCGGATCGCTCCCGACAAGGTGCGCAACGTGCTCGATCCCGACTCGGTGATCAAGTCGATCCAGATCGCCGCCGGGCTCGGCGCAACCAGTTCGCACACGTGGCTGAAGCTGCCCGTGGTCGAGGAGATGCACCGGGTGCTCGACTCGACCACCCTGCCCAGCCTGCTGCTGGGCGGCGACCCGATCGGCGACCCCGACGCGACCTATCGGCACTGGGCCGACGCCCTCACCCACCCGGTGGCGGTCGGCCTGGTGATCGGCCGCGCCCTGCTCTACCCGGCCGACGACGACGTGGCCAAGGCCGTCGACGTCGCCGCGAGCCTTGTCC
>JBDHZJ010000272.1:0-4227 GCA_039811825.1 Propionicimonas sp. | reverse complement strand
GGCGGTTCGCCGCGTCCCGCTGGACGTCCGGCACCGAGGCGGGCCCGAGGCAGGGTGACAGGTCGCCGGCCCACTCCACGTCGGTCGGACCCCAGACGCACCGGGCCACCTCGGCGCCGTCCCCGGTGGGTGCGAGCACGAGGTCACCGTGGGCGTAGTCAGCGTCCCCCGGGTCGAGGTAGTACAACCGGCCCAGGGGCTCGAAGGCGACGGCCATCACCCGTGGCATAGCCGCACCATAACCGGCCTACCCGGTTTCGGCTGCCCTTTCTCGCTTGTCACGCTCACGACCGGCGCGGAAACTGCGGTCGAGGCTCCAGCCCCCTCCGCCGATGCACAGCAGCAGGATGCCCAGGGCGGCGAGCACCAGCTGGTACTCACCGAGGAAGCCCGGCTGACCAGCCTGGAAGGGGCTCCACGAAGGGCTCCAGTAGACCAGCGCCAGTGCGCCGCCCGCGATCAGGGCGATCCCGAGCCCCGCGACCCGGGTGAGCAGGCCCAGCACCAGCGACAGCGCGATCAGCAGGGACGCGACCCCGGTGACGATCGCCATCGCCTGCGGGCCCGGCGGGTAGTCGGCGAGGATCGTCGTCGCGAACTCGGCCTGCGCTGCCGGGATGTCGGTGAGGATGTTCAGGCCACGGATGGTGAAGATGCCGGCGAGCACGATCCGCAGCAGGAAGAGACCCAGCGAGCCCCAGAACTTGTCGTTGGTCCGCTTGTGGATGACCACCGGCTTCGGCGGAGCCACCGGTTCCGGCGCGGGGGCGGCCAGGGCGGCGGCGCGCGCGTCGCGACGGGCGGCCCGCTCGGCGGCGAGCCGCTGCTCCTCCTCCGACAGCGGCTCCAGCGTGGTGGGCTCCGGACTGGCGCTCGAGGTGGGGCTCGGCTGGCGGAAGATCGCGTCCGCCGGCGGCGTGGACGCGCTGGTCGGCCGGTCCTCGCCGACGTCGACCCGCTCGGTGGCCTCCGCGGCGGCCGGCATGGCGAAGTCCGGGCCGGGGAGGGAGACCGTCGGGTCCTCGTTCTCGTCGACCTCGTCCTCGGGCTCTTCGGCAGCGGCGGGCTCGGCCGGGGGCTCTTCGGCCGGCTCAGGCTCGGACTCGGACGGCCCTTCGTGACGGTCGGCTCGTTCCTCACCGACCTCCTCAGGGACCGGGGCAGGCGCCGGCTCCTCCTCGGCGGCGGGCTCAGGCTCGGACTCGGACGGGGGCTCTTCGGCGGGTTCCGGCTCCTCGGTGGTTGGCTCTTCGGCCGGCTCAGGCTCGGACTCCTCGGACGGCCCTTCGTGACGGTCGGCTCGTTCCTCACCGACCTCCTCAGGGACCGTGTCGGTCTCCGGCTCCGGGGCGGGCTGGGTGTTGACGGGGTACCAGTTGCCGGTGCTCGGCGAGGTCGGGGTGGTGGGCTGCTCTTCCGGGGCGGCGGCCTCGCCCTCGGGGACGGCTTCGGGTTCGCGTGGCTCGGTCACGGGGGGAAGTCCTTTCCTTGCAGCACTCTTCAGCGTCCATGCTGGCATCGAGGCAGGCATTACCCACTCAGCGACACGGGGAACGGGTGGGCCCGCAGGATCAGGCCACGCCGCCCAGGCTGAGCATCAGCGACTCCATCGCCAGCAGCGGGGCGACGTTGGTCTCCAGCGCCGTGCGGCAGGCGAGGATGGCGTCGAGCCGGACCACGGTCGCCTCCGGAGTGGTGTCGCGGGCCTGGCCGGTGATCGCCTCGCCGAGTTCGGCGTTGATCAGAGGCGCGCCCGCCCCGGTCTGGACGGCCAGCACGTCGCGGTAGAAGGACGTGAGCTCGGTCAGCACGCGGTCGAGTGCATCCCGCTGCAGCCGCTTCGCGCGGGCCTTCTGCTGGTCCTCCAGGTCGCGCAGCGCCGCCTGCGCGTTCCGCGGCCGCGCACCCTTCGCACCGAAGCCGAGCGCCTCGGACAGCTCCGCCCGCTCCCGCTCGTCGAGCTCTGCGGTGGCCTCGGTCGCCTCCGCGGACGCGGCGTCGACCAGCTTCGCCGCGGCATCGAGGCACGCGCCGAGCGAGGTCAGCTGCGCCGGCAGCTGCAGCACCTGCAGCCGCCGGGCGCGGGCGTCGGAGTTGCGGGCCAGGGCGCGCGCCCGTCCGATGTGCCCCTGCGCCACCCGCGCGGCGAACCGGGCCAGTTCGGGCTCCACCCCGTCCCTGCGCCGGAGCAGCTCCGCGATCGCGGCCTCGCTCGGCGTGCTCAGCTCGACCCGGCGGCAGCGGGACCGGATGGTGGCCACCACGTCGTCGGCCGTGGGTGCGCAGAGCAGCCAGACGGTGCGAGGCGCCGGCTCCTCGATGCTCTTCAGCAGCGCGTCCGCGCCACGTTCGGTGATCCGGTCCGCGTCCTCGACCACGAGCACCTGGAACCGCGCCAGCGTGGGCGACATCGCGGCCCGGCGGACCAGGTCGCGCACCTCGTCGACGCCGATGCTGAGCTGCTCGGTGCGGACCAGCGTCACGTCCGGGTGCGCACCGCTCAGCGCGGTGACGCACGTGTTGCACTCCCCGCAGCCGCCGGCCGGGCACTCCAGCGCGGCGGCGAACGCCCGGGCGGCGTTCGAGCGGCCCGAGCCGGGCGGGCCGGTGAACAGCCAGGCGTGGGTCATGGCGTGGCGGTTGGCGGCGGACGACGCGCCGTTCACGGCCCGCTGCAGGGTGGCCACCACCCGGTCCTGGCCGATCAGGTCGGCCCAGACCCCGGTGGTGGCTACGGTCGCGGTCACGGCACTACTGTGCCAGCCGACGCCGACAACAGGGGCGCCACCCGCTCCCGGATCCGGCTCGCCAGGTACTTCACCCCGGTGCGCGCGGGCAGCACGAGGTAGTGGGCCGGGTCCTCCGCCGCGAGGTCGAGGAAGAACTGCCGGGCCCGGGCGTGGAACTCCTCCCCCGCTCCCTCCACCCGGTCCTTCTCCGCGATCGTGGCCAGGCCGCGATCGGGCTCCAGGTCGAGCAGGACGGTGAGGTCGGGCAGCAGGTCCTGGGTCGCCCACCGGGCGATCTGCTCGACCCGGTCGGCCAGCACCCGCCCGGCACCCTGGTAGGCCAGCATCGAATCGACATAGCGGTCGGAGATCACCACCGCGCCCCGGCGCAGCGCAGGCAGCACCACCTCGTGCACGTGCTGGGCCTTGTCGGCGGCGTACATCAGGGCCTCGGCGCGCGGCGACACGTCACCCCACTTCGGGTTCAGGACGAGGTCGCGCAGGGTCGCGCCGATCTCCGTGTCCCCGGGCTCGAAGGTGAGCACGACCTCGCGTCCCTCAGCCGCGACCCAGTCGGCCAGCTTGCGCGCCTGAGTGGACTTGCCCACCCCGTCGCCGCCCTCGAACACGATGAAGACGCCCTCGGGAGCCCTTCGTGACGCCCGCTCGTCCCTCGCGGGCTCCTCAGGGAGCGGTACCGGGGAGTCGGGAGCCCTTCGTGACGCCCGCTCGTCCCTCGCGGACTCCTCAGGGAGCGGGGTTGGGGTAGTCATCGCTACTTCTTGCGGGTGGTCTTCTTGGCCGCGGTGCGGCGGGTGGTGCGCTTGGGGGCGGGGCCCTTGGCGCGCTTCTCTGCGAGCAGTTCGGCGGCCCGCTCCAGCGTGATCTCCTCGACCGAGTCGGTGCGGCGCAGCGTCGCGTTCGTCTCGCCGTCGGTGACGTAGGGGCCGAACCGGCCGTCCTTGACCACCACCGGCTTGCCGGACGCCGGGTCCGCGCCGAGCTCCTTCAGCGGCCCCGCCGCGGCCCGCGCGCCGCGGCCGCGGGTCTTCGGCTGGGCGTAGATCGCCTCGGCCTCTTCGAGGGTGATGTCGAAGATCTGCTCCTCGCTCGCCAGCGAGCGGGAATCCGTACCCTTCTTCAGGTAGGGCCCGTAGCGACCGTTCTGGGCGGTGATCTCCTCGCCGTCGGCCGCCGCACCCACCACCCGGGGCAGGCTGAGCACCTTCAGCGCATCCTCGATCGTGATGGTGTCGATGCTCATCGACGCGAACAGCGACCCCGTCCGCGGCTTCGCCGTCTTCGGCGCATCCTCGGGAAGTACTTCAGTGACGTACGGGCCGTACCGTCCGGCCTTCGCCACGACCTTCAGCCCTGACGCCGGGTCGGTGCCCACCTCGCGCTCCTCGGCCGCCGGCTTGTCCAGCAGTTCGCGGGCGACCTCGAGGGTGAGCCCGTCCGGCGGCAGGTCGGGATCGACGTTCGCGCGACGACCGTC
>JBDHZJ010000271.1:0-4254 GCA_039811825.1 Propionicimonas sp. | reverse complement strand
GCGGCAAGGCGTCCCTTGTCCCGGACCGGTTGGCGGATCGTGGTGAGCCCGGCCGCGGCCGACTCGGGCAGGTCGTCGAAGCCGGTCACCGAGATGTCACGTCCCGGCTCGAGGCCGCGCTGGCGGCAGGCGTCCATGAACCCGAGCGCCAGCACGTCGCTGACCGCGACGACCGCGGTCGGCGGGTGCGCCCGGTCGAGCACGAGGGCCCCGGCGGCCTGGCCACTCGCCCGCGAGTTCATGCCCGGCACGACCACCGTGACCTCGGCGTCGCCCAGCCCGTCCAGCACTCCGCGGATGCGGTGGAAGGTGTCGAAGTAGCCGACGCCGGTGTAGGCCTGCACGAGCCCGGAGAGCTCGTCGAGCCCGTACTCGGTGAGGGCGGGCTGGCCCTGGTAGGCGGCCTCGATCAGCAGGCTGACCCGGGTGTGGCCGAGCCGTCGCAGGTGCTGGCCGACCTCGACCGCCGCGGCGTAGTCGTCGATGGCGACGTAGTCGCCGGCCAGCGGTTCGGCACCCACGGGATGGCCCATGGTGCAGTAGACGGTGGGCAGGCCGCGCTCGCGCGCGCGCACCATGGCCGGCTGGTCGCCGCACAGCCCGGCGAGGCCGTCGACCGCGGCGTCCTGGATGGCGGAGAGGGCCTCGGCGTCGCCTGCCGGCACACTGAGCAGCATGATGCTGGCCCGCTTCGCCTCCATCACCTCACTGAAGGCGGTCAGCCAGACGACGGAGAACGGGTCGGAGAACGCGTAGGAGAGGCGCTCCTCGAAGACGACCGCGTAGGTGTTCGTGCGTCCCGAGCGCAGCTGGCGGGCGACGGCGTCCGGGCCGGTGTAGCCCATCTTCACCGCGCGCTCGAGCACCCTGCGACGCAGGTCGGCAGAGAGCTGGTCGGGTCGGTTGAAGGCGTTCGACACCGTCATCACCGACACTCCCATCACCTTGGCGATGTCCTGCTGCGTGATCTTGGCCATCTCTGCACCTCCTTCGTCCTCTGACATCCATGGTGTTCTTTATCGTTAAAGAGATCAAGAGCCGGAGCGTCTGTATCGTTAAAGATCCGGAACCAGCCGCGGCCCCCGACCGGGACAAACCTGCCGCCGATCGGGCCGGAGCCGCGGCGGGAGCGCTCCCGCTGGCGATGCGTGGCAGGAATGTCCCAGAATCCTGGCCGCCCCGGCATGGGAGGATCCACCATGACCTGTCGCATCTCGCACACCACGATCGACTGCGCCCAGCCGTACGAGCTCTGCCTGTGGTGGGAGCAGGTGCTCGACTACCACGAGGATCCCGACGACCCTAACGGACCAGACCACGAGGAATGCCTGATCGTGCCGCCCGGTGGGGGCCAGGGCGTCCTGTTCATCCGGGTGCCCGAGGGGAAGACGGTGAAGAACCGGATGCACTTCGACCTGCGCCCCACCGACCGCGCGCGCGACGAGGAGATCGAGCGGGTCCTCAGCCTGGGCGCCACCCTGGTTGCCGACCACCGCGGCATCCACGGTCCCGGCACCGGCTGGGCGGTCCTGGCCGACCCCGAGGGCAACGAGTTCTGCATCCTGCGCTCCGACGCCGAACTGGCCGGCTGAGCGAAGCGGGACAAACCTGCCGCCGATCGCCCCGGGCAGCGGTTCCAGGGCTTCGCCGACGATCCGGGGCAGATTTGTCCCGGAATCATGCGAGCCGTGCCGAACCTCGTGGGACAGTCGGCAGGTGCAGACCATCGGAATCGATCTGGCCGCCCAACCCGAACGCACTGCCGTCGCGCGGATCGAGTGGACCGCCGGTGGCGCCTCGGTCGCCGAACTCGCCGTCGGCGCGGACGACGACGCCATCCTTGGCCACCTTCGCTCCGGGAACCTGACCGGAATCGACTGCCCCCTCGGCTGGCCTGCACCGTTCGTCGAGTTCGTGCACGCCCACGCCCACGGAGTGCTCCACCAACTGCCCGAACTGCCGCCCCGGCGCGAACTGGTGCTCCGCAGGACCGATGTCCGGGTGCACGAGACCACCGGGCTCCTCCCGCTGAGCGTGGCCGCCGACCGGATCGCGCACCCGGCACTGCGACTCGCCGCGATCCTGGCCCGGGTGGGCCCGGGAGTCGACCTGGCGCGCGACGGCAGCGGGTCGATCGCGGAGGTGTACCCCGCCGCGTCCCTGCGGGTCTGGGGTTTCCCGCACCGCCGCTACAAGGGACGCGACGGCGCGGCGGTCCGCCGGGCGATTGTCGTCGGCCTGCAGGAGCAGGCGCCATGGCTGGATCTCGCCGGCAATGAGGCTGCATGCCTGGCGGGCGACGACGCGCTCGACGCGGTCGTGTGCGCGCTCGCCGCGCACGCCGTGGCCCTCGGGCTCACCGAGGGCCCGGACGAGAAGACAACAGCACTCAGCGAGGGCTGGATCCACGTGCCGACGACGCCTCTGGCTGCGCTCCGGGGCTGAGCGAAACGGGACAAACGTGCCGCCGATCGCCAGGGAACAGCGGTTCGCGGGGTTCTCCGGACGATCCGGGGCAGATTTGTCCCGGAATCCGCGGGGGCGGGGCTACGCCAGGTTCCACAGCCGGGTGTAGAAGTCCTGCTTCTCCCGGTCGGGGGCGATCCCGTACGCCTCCAGCAGCGTCGGCCCCCAGCCCGGCCCGAAGTTCCAGCCGAGGCTGAGCAACGCGGGCGCAAGATCGGCCCAGCGGTCACCCACCCCGAGCCGGCCCAGATCGACGTACCCCACGCAGGCTCCGGAGGAGTCGAGCAGGAAGTTCGGGTTGCACGCGTCGCCGTGACAGACCACCGGGTCGAGTTCCGGCCACGGGCCGAGCGCATCGGCGGGGCGGGCGAGGTACTCGAGCCGCCCGGCGATCGACCAGTCCCAGGCGCAGCCCCGCACCGGCACCCGGTCATGGAACCGGCGCAGCGCACGGCCCAGTTCCGGCACCACGATGTCCGGCCGCTCGCGCCAGCCGGCGAGGACGGCCGAGGTGCCCGGCAGCCCGGCGGTCCGCAACCAGCGGTTGCCGAGGGCGTCGTGCCCGTGGTTGATCGGACGCGGCGCAGCGACGTAGCCGCTCACCCAGCGCAGCCGCGCGAACTCGGGACCGGCGTCGAACTCGGCGTGCGGAGGGCCGTACTTCACGTACTCGGCGCCACCGTCGATCGAGAACGTGACCCCGCCGATCTCGTTGCGCCAGACCGGCTCCACCGTCCGCCCGGCCGCCAACCCGGAGACGACCCCTGGCACGACGACGCCGTCGAGGTCGAGGTTGGGGATGTCGCTGGTCATCGGGGCTCTCCATCGATCGGGCCGCGGCCCTTCGTGACGGTCACGGGTTCGTTCCTCACCCGTGACCTCCTCAGGGACCGATCCGCGGCGGGCACGCCCACCCGTGACCTCCTCAGGGACCGATCCGCGGCGGACACGCCCACCTGCGACCTCCCCGGGGACCGATCCGCGGCGGATACGCCCCACCCGCGGCCTCCTCCGGGACCATGGGCCACTACAGGGGCAGGAGCCGGAAGATCGGGCCCGGGATGTGCTTGAGCGCGATCATCACGAAGCGGAACGTCGACGGCACCCAGATCAGGGTCTGGCCCTTGCGGGCGGCGTCCACGACCTGGGTGGCCAGGTCCTCCTTGTCGACCGTGAGCGGGGCCTCCTTGACGTGCGCCGACATGCGGGTGCGCACCTGGCCGGGACGCACCACGAGCACCTTCGGACCGAACGGGGCGAGCGCCTGGCCGAGCAGCCGGTAGAACCCGTCCAGTCCCGCCTTGGTGGAGCCGTACACGAAGTTCGAACGGCGCACCTTCTCGCCCGCGACGGTCGACATCGCGATGATCTGGCCGTAGCCCTGTGCCTTCATCTTCTGGCCGAGCAGGACGCCGACACTGACCGCGCCGGTGTAGTTCACCTGGGCGATCTGGACGGCCTTGGCCTGGTCCTGCCAGAGCTCCTCCGCGTCGCCGAGCAGGCCGAACGCGACGATCGCCACGTCGATATCGGCGAGCTTCCAGGCGGCGTCCACCACGCCCGGGTGGGACGCGAAGTCGGCGGCGTCGAACTCCAGCACGTCCACCGCCGACGCGCCGGCCGCGGTCAGGTCGGCCGCGGCCGCCTCCCCGAGCTCGTCGCCGGGCTGGACGCCGAGCACCACCCGCAGCGGTTGCTTGGCGAGGTACTCCTTCACGATGGCCAGCCCGATCTCGGACGTGCCGCCGAGCAGCAGCACGGTCTGGGGGTTGCCGGTGGCGTCGATCA
>JBDHZJ010000270.1:0-4270 GCA_039811825.1 Propionicimonas sp. | reverse complement strand
TCGACGTTCCGTCCGGTGAGCGCGGAGATGTTCACGCTCGGCGCCCAGGCGAACGCCCGGATGTCCTGCTCCACCTCGCGGGCGAGGTAGCGGCGCCGCTCCTCGTCGGTGAGGTCCCACTTGTTGTAGGCGATCACCAGGGCCTTGCCGGCCTCCTCCACCATGGTGAGGATGCGCAGGTCCTGGTCACTGATCGTCTCGGACGCGTCCAGCACCACCACGCACACCTCCGCCCGCTCGATCGCGCCCTGCGTGCGTAGTGCGGCGTAGTACTCGTGACCGGACGCCTCCTTCACCCGTCGGCGCAGGCCCGCGGTGTCGATGAACCGGTAGACCACGCCACCCACCTCGACCAGCTCGTCGACCGGGTCGACCGTGGTGCCGGCCACGTTGTCCACCACGGCCCGGCGCGCGTTCGCCACCTGGTTCAGCAGCGACGACTTGCCCACGTTGGGGCGACCGATGATCGCCACCCGCCGCGGCCCGCCGATCTCCTGCTCGCCGGCGCGGGGCGCCTCCGGCATCACCGCGAGCATCGCGTCCAGCAGGTCGCCGGTGCCGCGTCCGTGCATCGCCGACACCGGGTGCGGCTCGCCGAGCCCCAGGTTCCACATCGCGGCCGCGTCGGCCTCCAGCCGCAGGTCGTCCACCTTGTTCGCCGCGAGCACCACCGGCTTGCGGCTGCGCCGCAGCACCTCCACGACGGCCTCGTCCACGTCCTGGGTGCCGACGGCGGCGTCCACCACGAACAGCACCACGTCTGCGGCACCGATCGCGAGCTCCGCCTGTTCGGCGATCTGCGCGGCCATGCCCTTCGCGTCCGGCGCCCAGCCGCCCGTGTCGACGATCACGAACTCGCGACCGTTCCACTCCGCGTCGTAGCTGACCCGGTCCCTGGTCACCCCCGGCAGGTCCTGCACCACGGCCTCCCTGCGGCCGAGGATGCGGTTGACCAGCATCGACTTGCCCACGTTCGGACGGCCGACGACGGCAACCACCGGCTTGACCTGGTCGGTCCAGGCGGTCTCGGTCATCGGCATGCCCTTCTGCTGTTCGTGCGACTGATCAGGGTAGCGCACGCGCGTCCATCGGCCCGCAGCGGCTCCGGCTTGCCAGACTGGGCCGCGAGGGGAGGCGCCGTGACCACGAGCAGGCCGCACTGGCTCAACGCCGAGCGGTTGCGCGTCTACCCGCGGATCTTCCTCGTGCTCTACGCCGTGGCGCTCGTCGGGCTGGTCGTCCTGCGGCCGTTCGTCCCGGTCCTCTCCACCGGGGCCCTCGGCGCGGACTTCGTCGCCTTCTACTCCGCCTCCTGGCTCGTGCTGGCCGGACGGGGCCTCGACGCCTACGACCTGAACCTCTACCTGCAGGCCCAGCACTCCCTGTTCCCCGATGCCACCGGCGTCGGCTACGGCTGGTTCTACCCGCCCACCTTCCTGCTCGTGGTCGCCCCCCTGGCCCTGCTGCCGTACCTGCTCAGCCTGCTGCTGTTCTCCGCCGGCGGCCTCGCCGCCTGGCTCGGCACCCTGCGCAGCGTGATCGGACGCCGCCGGGGCGCGTGGCCGCTCGTGCTCGCCTTCCCGGGGCTGTGGGCCTGCCTGCTGCAGGGCCAGAACGGCCTGTACACGGCCGCCCTCGGCGCGGGCTCGCTGCTCCTGCTGCGGCGCCGGCCCTGGCTCGCCGGAGTGCTGCTCGGCCTGCTCGCGATCAAGCCGCACCTCGCGATCCTGTTCGCCGTCGCGTTGCTCGCCGCCCGCGCCTGGCGCACCATCGCGTCCGCCGCCCTCACCGCAGGCGCGTTCCTCGCCGCGAGCGTCGCCGCGTTCGGCCCGGCGTCGGTCACCGCGTGGCTGGACGGCATGAACCTCGCCCAGGCCGCCACCAGCGGCGGCGCACTGCCCCTGGCCAAGATGCCGTCGGTGTTCGCGATGCTGCGGCTGGTCGGCGTCCCGGCCGACTGGGCGCTCGGCGTACAGGTCGTCGCCGGGGTCGCCGCGGCGGTCGCGGTCTGGCTGGTCTGGCGCCGCACGGACGCGCTCCCGCTGCGTGGCGCCGTGCTGATGGCGGGCACGTTCCTGGCCAACCCCTACGCCTTCGACTACGACCTGGTCTGGCTGGCGTTCCCGATCGCGTGGCTGGCGCTCACCGGCCTGGCCGACGGCTGGCGGCGGGGTGATCGCGAGGTGCTGGTCGCGGCGTGGCTGCTGCCGGCGTTCGGGCCCGGCCTGGCCACCGTCTCCGGCCTGCAACTCGCGCCGGTCGTGCTCGGCGCACTGGTCTGGATCGCCCTGCGCCGGGTCCTGCCCGTGCCCGCGGTCAGCCGCGGGTCGACGCCACCAGGTCCAGCACGGCCTGAATCGTCTCCGCCAGGGTGAGGTAGGTGCAGTCGAGGTGCGTGACGCCGTCGGCCGCGGTGGTGAAGTTCACCAGCTTCGAGTCGTCGGAGTCCCTGCGCAGCACCTGGTCGGCGAGCTGGGTGGCGTCCACCTTGTCGCCGAGTTCGGCCTGGCGGCGCGCCATCCGGATCTCCGGATCCGCGGTGAGCAGCAGGCGGACGTCGGCGTCGGGCGCCACCACCGTGGTGATGTCGCGCCCCTCGGCCACGATCCCGGCCGGCGCGGCCTCCATGATCGCCCGCTGCCGAGCGACCAGGTTCGCCCGGCACTCCGCGACGGTGGAGACGGCGCTCACCTTCGCCGAAACCTCCGGCTCGCGGATCCGCTCGGTGACGTCCGCACCGTTCACCCGCACCCACTGCGCGTCCGGGTCGGTGCTGATCTCGAGGTCCGCGCCCTCGGTGGCGGCGATCACCCCGGCCTCGTCGGACGGCTCGACGCCGGCGTCCAGGTACGCGCAGGTGACCGCGCGGTACATCGCCCCGGTGTCGAGGTAGGCCAGGCCGAGCGCCTTCGCCACCCCCTTCGAGGTCGTCGACTTGCCGGACCCGCTCGGTCCGTCGATGGCGATCACGAGTCGTTCGGCCATGGTCTCCTCCGGTGACTACAGGGGCGTGTCGGCGTCGCGGACGGTCCAGCCCGCGGTGGTCATGGCGGTGGCGAGGTCGCCGGCGCGCTCGGGTGCCACCTGCACCGAGAGCCAGCCCACCTCGCGTTCGAGGTCGTGGTCGATCGAGACGTCCTCGACGTTCACCCCGGCGGCCTGGATGTCGCCGAACAGCCGGGCCAGCGAACCCGGCTCGTCGGGAATCTCGACCACGACGTGCGCGTAGCTGGTGGCGGTCAGCCCGTGCTTGCCGGGGAGCGCCCGGGTGCCCTCGCGGCCGCGCTCCAGCAGCCCCGACACGTCGCCGGCGTCGAGGGCGGAGATCATCCCGGCCAGGTCGGCCTGGATCGCCTCCAGCTCGTGCCGCACGGCGATCGCGTTCGCGCCGATGATCTGCTGCCACAGCTTCGGGTCGGAGCCGGCGATCCGGGTGACGTCGCGGACGCCCTGGCCGGCCAGCCGCAGGTGCTCCGGCGGCACCCGGGTGAGCGTGCCCGCCATCAGCACCGAGACCAGGTGCGGCAGGTGCGACACCTGCGCGACCGCCTCGTCGTGGTGCGCGGCGCCCATCGTGACGCGCCGGGCGCCGCACAGCCGGGCGACCTCCTGCACGTCGAGCACGGCGTGGGCGGCCGAGGTGTCGTGCGGGGTGACCACCCAGGTGCGGTCGACGAAAAGGTCGGCGTGCGCGGTCAGCGGACCGACGTGCTGCGAGCCGGCCATCGGGTGCGAGCCGACGTAGCGGGACAGGTCCGCGTCCGTCCTCCGCAGGGCCGCGAGCACGGTGCCCTTCACCGAGCCGACGTCGGTGACGGTGGCGTGCGGGTAGCCGGCCAGCGCGTTCTCGATCACCCCGGGCAGGGCTCCCGGCGGCACCGCGACGACCACCAGCCTCACCTCGGCCGGGTCCGGAACCGCGGTGGTGCCGGCTCCCCGGGACGCGGCGACGCGCGCGTGGCTGGACACCTTGTCCTGCAGGTGGACGGTGATGCCGGCCCGGGTGAGGGCGTGCGCGACGGACGCGCCGACCAGGCCCGTGCCGATCACCAGCGCCGGGGAGAGTTCGCGATCGCTCACTGTCCACCCTTCTGGACGAACGACCGGACGTACTCCTCGGCATCCGATTCGAGCACCGCGTCGATCTGGTCGAGGATGGCGTCGTAGTCGACCGACCGCGCAGGAGCCGGGGTGGCCTCGGCCACCTCTTCGACGCGCTGGGGCGTCCGTTCCCGCTGCACCCGCTCGGCCACCGGTCCTCCTGATCTCT
>JBDHZJ010000269.1:0-4272 GCA_039811825.1 Propionicimonas sp. | reverse complement strand
GGTTATCCACAATCGACTTGAACCCGTTCAGAATTGTGGAAAAGCCGGACCGTTCGGAACCGTCCCCATGGACCCGTGGCCCACCCACGGGTAGCTTGACGCCATGGTGGCGGCCGAACCGGTGGAGCTGGTGGTCGGGCCCCGGGTGGTCCGGCTGACCAGCCCCGACCGGGTCTACTTCCCGGCGCACGGGTGGACGAAGCTCGACCTCGCGAACTACTACCTCTCGGTCGGGGACGGGATCGTCCGCGCGCTGCGTGAGCGGCCCTGCATGCTGCACCGGTTCCCGTCCGGGCTGGCCGGGGAGAAGGTGCACCAGAAGCGGTTGCCGCGCGGTGCGCCGCCGTGGGTCGAGACCGTGCAGGTGTACTTCCCGCGCTACGGACGCACGGCCGACGAACTCTGCGTCACCGAACTCGCCTCGGTGGTCTGGGCGGTGCAGATGGCCACCGTCGAGTTCCACCCCTGGAACTCCCGGCGCGCGGACGTGGAGCGTCCGGACGAGTGGCGGATCGACCTCGACCCGATGCCGAAGGCCACCTTCGAGCAGGTCCGGAAGGTGGCCGGCGTGGCGAAGCAGGTGCTGGACGAGCTCGGCATCGCCGGCTTCCCGAAGACCTCCGGCGGCAACGGCCTGCACATCTACGTCCGGATCGCGCCCGAGTGGGGCTTCAGCGAGGTGCGCCGCGCCGCCCTCGCCTTCGCCCGCGAGGTGGAGCGGCGCCTGCCCGACGATGTGACCACCACGTGGTGGCGCAAGGATCGCGACCCGCACCACGTGTTCGTCGACTTCAACCAGAACGCCCGCGACCACACCATCGCCAGCGCGTGGTCCGTGCGCGGGGTGGCGGACGGGACCGTCTCGACCCCGTTCGCCTGGGACGAACTGGACGCCATCGAGCCCCGCGAGCTCACCATCGCCACGGTGCCGGCCCGCTTCGCGAAGACCGGTGACCCGCACGCCGCCATCGACGACGTCGCGCACCGGCTCGACACCCTGCTCGAGTGGGCCGACCGGGACGGCCTGCCGGAGTAGGCGCTCAGCGAGCGGTGAGCAGCTCCTTCACCTGGCCGGCGGTGGGCACGCGCCCGGACAGCACGACCTCCTCGTCCACGACCAGTCCCGGCGTCCGCATGATGCCGTAGGACGCGATGTCGGCGTAGTCGGTGACCTTCTCGAACGTCGCGTCGAGGCCGAGCTCTTCGACGGCCTGCCGGGCGGCCTTCTCCAGGTTCTGGCAGTTGGCGCAACCGGAGCCGAGGATCTTGATGTTCATGCGGGCTTCCTTCTTCTGGGTGGTAGGTGGACCGAGTAAGGAACCGTCCCCGACTTGGTCCGGGGGCTAGAGGACGGCGTTGAACAGGTAGCCGACGGCGACGATGCCGGCGGCGGTGACCCCGGCGAAGATGGCGATCAGCTTCGGCTTGAGCACCCGGCGGAGCAGGATCATCTCGGGAAGGCTGAGCGCGACGGTGGCCATCATGAACGCGAGCAGCGTGCCCATCGGCATGCCCTTCGAGTACAGGGCGTCCACGAGGGGGAGGATGCCGGCCGCGTTCGAGTACAGCGGGACGCCGAGCAGCACCGCGACCAGCACGCCGAACGGGTTGTCGGCCCCGGCCCAGGTGGCGAAGAAGTCCGCCGGCGCCCAGCCGTGGATCAGCGCGCCGAGCCCGATGCCGACCAGCAGGTACGGCCAGATCCGGCGCAGGATGGACGCCACCTCCTCGCGTCCCATCGCGAGGCGGTCGGACCAGGTCAGGCCGACGCTGGGGTCGATCGCCTGGCCGCGCAGCTTCGTCTCGAACACGAACGGCTCGACGAACCGCTCCAGCTTCATCCGGCCGATCGTGAACCCTGCGACGATCGCGATCAGCAGCCCTGCGCCGATGTAGAGCGCGGTCGGGCCGACGCCGAACAGGCCGAGCAGCAGCGCGATCGCGATCTCGTTCACCAGCGGGCTGGCGATCAGGAAGCTCATGGTCACGCCCAGCGGCACGCCGGCCGCGACGAAGCCGATGAAGGCGGGCACGGCGCTGCACGAGCAGAACGGCGTCACCACGCCCAGCGACGCGGCGAGCACGTTGCCGATGCCTTCCCGCTTCCCGCCGAGCAGCGCGCGGGTGCGCTCGATGCTCATGAAGCTGCGCAGCACGGTGACCACGAAGATGATCCCGCTCAGCAGCAGGGTGATCTTGATCGTGTCATAGGTGAAGAAGTGGATGATCGAGCCCCAGCCGGAATCGAGGCTCCAGCCGAGCACGGTGCCGTAGAGCCACGTCCACAGCCACTCGTTCAGCGCGTAGGCGGCCGCCCAGCCGGCGACGGCGGCCGCCAGCAGACCCCAGCGGCGCACCGCGAGGCGCCGGTCCTCGGCGACCTGGCTGGTCATCGTCCGACCTGGAGCAGCGCGGGTTCGGTGGCGCAGGCGCACGCGCCCGAGCCGGGGACGGGCAGGGCGGCGTGCAGGCGTTCGAGGGCGTCGTCGGTGAGCCGGTAGTCGATCCAGCGGCCGCGCCGGGTGCCCACCACGAGGCCCGCCTCGCGGAGCACCTTCAGGTGGTAGCTGAGCAGGTTCGCCGGGATCTCGGGCTCGGTGGTGAGCTGGCACACGCAGCGCTGGTCGTCCTGCGACAGCTGGGAGACCAGCTGCCAGCGGATCGGGTCGGCGACGGCGGCCAGCAGGCCGACGGACATTTCAACCGGGTTTGATTCAACCACGGTTGAAGTATAGCCCTCGGCGGCTCAGGACGCGGGGAGTAGTTCGGCCAGCAGTTCCTCGATCCGGCGACGGATCTCGTCGCGGATCGGACGGACGGCCTCGACGCCCTGGCCGGCCGGGTCGTCGAGCACCCAGTCCTCGTACCGCTTGCCCGGATAGAACGGGCAGGTGTCGCCGCAGCCCATCGTGATCACCACGTCGGAGAGCTGGACGGCGTCCGTGGTGAGCACCTTGGGCTGCTCGGACGCGATGTCGATGCCCTCCTCGGCCATCGCCTGGACGGCGGCGGGGTTGATCGAGTCGGCGGGCGCCGAACCGGCCGAGCGCACCTCGACCCGGTCGCCGCCGAGGTGGCGCAGGTAGCCGGCGGCCATCTGCGAGCGGCCCGCGTTGTGGATGCACACGAACAGGACGGACGGCTTGTTCATCGGGGCTCCTTGTCTGCCCGGGTGCTTGACCCGCGATTCACTCAGCTACTATTGACTCAATAGTCATGGAGGTAACTGCGGATGTCAACCGGGGTGAGGGTGCGGGCCTACGCCGCCCTCGGTGACGAGTCGAGGTTGGCGATCGTCGACCTGCTCGGCCACGGCGACCTCGCCTCCGGCGAGCTCGCCACGCGGCTCGCCCTGCCGACGAACCTGATCGCACACCACCTGCAGGTGCTGGAGCAGGCCGGCCTGGTCGAGCGCCGCCGCTCCGAGGGGGACGCGCGGCGCACCTACGTCCGGCGCACCCCGTCCTGCAACCGCCTGCTCGGCGCCGACCCGATGCCGCAGCCGCACCGGGTGGCCTTCGTCTGCTCGGCGAACTCGGCGCGCTCGCAGCTGGCCGAGGCGTACTGGCGCACGGTCAGTGACGTCCCCGTGGTGTCCGGCGGCCTGCGCCCCGCGCCCGGGGTGCACCCGCGGGCCATCGCGGTGGGACGCCGGCACGGGCTCGACCTCAGCGCCGCCCGGCCGAAGCAGGTCGCCGAAGTGCTCGCCGGTGACGACCTGGTCGTGGCGGTGTGCGACCAGGCATACGAGGCGCTGGCCGCCCGGCCCGTGCACTGGTCCGTACCCGACCCGGCCCGCACGGGCGACACCGACGCCTTCGAGGCCGCCTACGCCGATCTCACCGAGCGCATCGACCGGCTCGCCCGCGGCATCGAGCCGGCGGGCCGCTGACCCCCAACCCACGCAAGGTGGACAGTATCGGCCGTAGTCGGCCAATACTGTCCATCTTGCGGTACTGGCGGGCCCGAGAGGTACGCAGCTTGCGCCATGTCGCGGCGCGGGAAAGGTGGGTACAGTCGAGGTAACGGCGATGGGGCTCGCCGCAAATGCTGACGCTGACGGTCCCTACTGGCAGAAACCAGGGGACCTCGCATGAGCGCACCGATCATCACCGAACCGGCCACCCGCGGCGACGGCCGCGCGGGCCCGCCCCGAACCACGGCCTGTCCGAGCCTCCTCGGCGACGGCCACGGCGACCCACCGCAGGCCGGCCCGCCGCCCTGCCTGGGCGACCTGCACCTCGACGAGGTGATCGCCCGGGCGGCGCCCGG
>JBDHZJ010000268.1:0-4282 GCA_039811825.1 Propionicimonas sp. | reverse complement strand
AACTGCTCGCCGCCCACGTGCTGCTGAGCATCGGGCTGGCGTGCCTGTTCACGCCGCTGTTCACGATCTCGCTGGGCGCGCTGCCGCCGCACCTGTACGGCCACGGCTCCGCGATGGTGGGCACCGTCCAGCAGGTGGCGGGCGCGGCCGGGACGGCCCTGTTCGTCACCGTGATGTCGACCGTCGCGGCCCTGCAGCCGGCCGGCACGTCCGCCGAGCAGGCGCTCGCCGCCGGCGCTCGGGTGTCGTTCCTCAGCGTCGGGGCGCTGTGGCTGGTCGGCATCGTGGCGATCTGGTTCCTCCGCAAGCCCGAGGACGCCGCGGACGCCCCACCGGGCGCCCACTGAGCGGCGTTCGCGGCGCGGGCGTTCCTCGGTACGCTCTTCGGGTGCCGACACCCGAGTTCATCCTTGCCCTGCGCGAGAAGGTCGGGAGCACCCGGCTGTGGTTGTCCGGCGCGACCGCGGTCGTGGTCAGGGAGGGCGGCGACGGCACCGAGGTGCTCCTGGTCCGCCGCGCCGACAACGGCGAGTGGACGCCGGTGGCCGGCATCGTCGACCCGGGCGAGCAGCCGCACGACACCGCCGTCCGCGAGGTCGCCGAGGAGGCCGGGGTCGGCGTCGAGGTCGAGCGCCTGGTCTGGCTGACCGTGACCGAGGTGATCACCTACGCCAACGGCGACGAGACCCAGTACATCGACCACGTCTTCCGCTGCCGCTGGACCTCCGGCGATCCCCACCCCGTGGACGGGGAGGCGACCGAGGCCGCCTTCTTCCCGGCCGGGCAGCTGCCGTCCATGAGCCCCCGGCACACCGAGCAGGTCCGGGTGGCCCTCGAGAACCGTCCCGAGGCCCGCCTGGGCTGACCCCACCCGCCGACTTGTCAGAATCTGGTGCGGCTATAGCCGCAGGAGATTCTGACAACTCGGCGGGGCGAGAGAGGAGGAGTGCGCGATGGAGTACGAGCTGATCGCGATCGGCGCCGTGATCGTCGTGGTGGCGGTGTCCGTGCTCGCGCCCCGGGTCGGCGTGGCCGCGCCGCTGGTGCTGGTCGTGCTGGGGCTCGGCGTGGCGTCGCTGCCGATCGTGGCGGAGATCACCATTCCGCCGGAGCTGATCCTGGGCGGGATCCTGCCGCCGCTGCTGTACTCGGCCGCCGTGAACACCCCGTCCATGGAGTTCCGGCGCGACTTCCGCCTGATCTCGATGTTCTCGGTGGTCCTGGTCGGGGTCAGTGCCGTGGTGATCGGCCTGCTGGCGTGCGCCCTGGTGCCGGGCCTGCCGCTGGGCGTCGGGATCGCGCTGGGCGCGATCATCAGCCCCACGGACGCCGTCGCGACCGCCGTGATCCGGCAGGCGGGTGTCTCGCAGCGGATCGTCACCGTGATCGAGGGCGAGAGCATGCTGAACGACGCGACCGCGCTGGTCCTGCTGCGCTCTGCCGTGGCGGCGATCGGCGTGACCGTCACCATCTGGGAAGTCGCCCTCGACTTCCTGTGGGCCGTCGCGGCGGCCGCGGCCATCGGCTACATCGTCGGGCGGTTGAACCTGGAGGTCCGCGCCCGCGTCGTCCCGGTGACCAGCAGCGTGACCATCTCGCTCGTCGTGCCGTTCCTGGCCTACATCCCCGCGGAGGAACTGGGGGCATCCGGGCTGGTCGCGGCGGTGACGGCCGGCCTGGTCACCGGGTACGGGTCGCCGCGCAAGCTCAGCGCGGAGGAACGGATCACCGAGCGTTCGCTGTGGCGCACCATCGAGCTGCTGCTGGAGAGCGCCGTCTTCCTGATGGTGGGGCTGGAGGCCCCCGCCCTCGCCGAGGACCTGGTCGAGCAGGGCGGCGGTCTCGGCCTCGCGCTGGCTGTGGCCGTCGGGGCGACCACCGTCGCGATCCTGCTGCGGTCGGCGTTCGTGGCGCTGTCGGTGTGGTGGTTGGCGCGCCGCAACCGCCGCACGCCCACCGTCCGGCAGCACCTCACCGAGATCCAGGCCAAGCTCGCGGACGGGGAGGTGCCCCAGCCGGGCAAGCCCGACCGGCCCCGGCGCAGGGAGCGCCGGGTTCGCCGGCTCGCCCGGGCGGCCGAGGTGTCCACCCGCACCGGGTCCGGGCGGGGCGAGGAGGCACGGCTGGGCACCTGGCAGCGCATGGTGGACCAGCGGCTGGCCGACCTGGACTACCTGGCCGCCGAGGCCTTCGGCTGGCGCGAGGGTGTGACGCTGGTCTGGGCGGGCATGCGTGGCGCCGTGACCGTCGCGGCCGCCCAGACCCTGCCGTCCGGGACGCCGCACCGCTCGCTGCTGATCCTCGCCGCCGCGCTGGTCGCCGTCGGCACGCTGCTGGTGCAGGGCGGCACGGTCGGCTGGCTGGTCAAGCGGCTGGGGCTGACCGGCCACTCCCCCGAGTCCGACCCCGTGCAGTGGGCCGCGCTGCAGCGCGAACTGAACGAGGCCGCGCTGCACGAGCTGTCCGGCGAGCTGGACGACTACCCCGCCGAGCTGGTCGAACGGGCCCGGGAGCGGCTGCGTCGCACGTCCGGCGACGACTTCCGTCCGGACAGCCCGGTGAACCGTGAGGCGATGGCCAAGTACCGCCGGCTCCGACTGAAGCTGATCGCGGCGCAACGGGACGAGTTGATGGCCATCCGCGACCTGGGCACCTACCCGTCCGGCATGCTGGACGCCGCACTCGCCCAGCTGGACGCCGACCAGATCGGCATCGAGCTGCGCCGCACCTGACCCCACCTGCCGAGTTGTCAGAATCTCATGCGGCTATAGGCGCATGAGATTCTGACAAGTCGGTAGGGTCGCGGCGACGAAGGAGGAACGTGACGCCGTTCGCGGAACTGCACCTGCACCTGGAGGGCACTCTCGAGCCTGAACGGGTCTTCGACCTCGCCGAGCGCAACCGGGTCGGACTCCCCTGGCGCGACCTCGACGACCTGCGTGGACGCTACTCATACTCCTGCCTGCAGGAGTTCCTCGACCTCTACTACGCGAACATGGCGGTGCTGCGCACCGAGGCCGACTTCGCCGAGCTGACCGACGCCTACCTCGCCCGGGCGGCGGCGGCCGGCGTGGTGCGGGCGGAGGTGTTCTGCGACCTGCAGGCCCACACCGCCCGCGGCGTCCCCGCCCCCGTCGTGCTCGCGGGTGTGACGGACGCGCTGGCCCGCTCGGAGGCCGACCACGGGGTGAGTTCCGGGCTGATCCTGACCTTCCTGCGCCACCTGCCCGCCGCGGACGCCGAGGTCGCCTTCGACGCAGCCCTCGCGAGCGGCGTCGACCTGCTCGGCGTCGGGCTGTGCTCCACCGAGGTCGGGTTCGCCGCCGCCCCGTTCGGCGGCGTGTTCGCCCGCGCCCGCGCCGAGGGCCTGCACACGGTCGCCCACGCCGGCGAGGAGGGCGATGCGTCCTACGTCTGGGAGGTGCTGGACGCGCTGGGCGTCGAGCGCGTCGACCACGGCATCAACGCGATGGGCGACCCCCGCCTGGTCGCGCACCTGGCCGAGCACCAGATCCCGCTGACGGTGTGCCCGCTGTCCAACGTGCACCTGAAGGCGGTGCCGAGCCTCGCCGCGCACCCGCTGCCCGCCATGCTGGACGCGGGCCTGCTGGTCTGCGTGAACTCCGACGATCCGGCCTACTTCGGCGGCTACCTGGACGCCAACGTGGCAGCCGTGGAGCAGGAGTTCGGGCTGTCGGCCGATCGGGTGGCCACCCTGGCCGCCAACAGCATCCGGGCGTCGTTCCTGCCCGGGCCGGAGAAGGCCCGCCTGCTCCACGGCTGACCCGGCTCCCCACACCGGCGCCTCGAAATCCACCTCCCCGCAGGATCCGGCTCACCGGCCTGCCGATTCCGGAGGAAGTCCGGAACGGGCAGGCCGGGAGGGGTGACGGCCGCCGGTCGGACCCCGGACTCCTGCCACCGGACGACGGCCGCGCGGCCGCGTCCCGGTCAGAACCCGATTGTTGGTCCCGCGCCCGGCTCCGGCAAGGAAAGGAATTGCCACCCTCGGCGGGTATCGTCGTGGGGTGCGTCCGCCGAGGTCGATCCCGCTGACCGTGCTGCTGCTGGCCGCCGGCCTCCTCGCCGGGTGCGGGGCACCGGCCACCGCGCCGGCGCCCGCGCCGGCCACGATCTCGCCGGCGGTGTCCGGGTCGGCCTCGCCGACCACTGCGCCCGCCTCACCCGGGACGACCGCGCTGCCGGCCACCACCCCCGCGCCGACGCCGAGCCGGACCGCGAAGCCCCTGGCCGGGCGGACGATCGTGATCGACCCGGGCCA
>JBDHZJ010000267.1:0-4284 GCA_039811825.1 Propionicimonas sp. | reverse complement strand
CCGCCCGCGGCGACGACCGAGGTGACCGGGCCGAGCCCGAGCACCAGGGACGTGAAGTAGTACGGCCCGATGTCGAGCACCGGTCCCCCGCCGGACGCGAACAGGAACTCCGGGTCCGGATGCCAGGCGTCCGGTCCGGGAGTCTGCATGATCGCCAGCCCGGCCACCGGGGCTCCGATCGCGCCGTCCGCGATCCGGCGCAGCACGGTCTGGATGCCCGGGCCGAGGACCGTGTCGGGCGCGCACCCGACCCGCACGCCGTGGGCGGCGGCCTCCTCCAGCATCGCCCGGGCGGCCACCCGGTCGAGCCCGAGGGGCTTCTCGCTCCAGACGTGCTTCCCGGCCCGCGCGGCCCGGGTGGAGACCCCCAGGTGCTCGCTCGGCGGCGTGATGTTCACCACCACGTCGACGTCGGGGTTGTCGAAGACCACCTCGGGCCCGCCCCAGACCGGCACCCCGAAGGTCTCGGCGCGGTCGCGCGCGCGGTCGGCGATGAGGTCGTCGACCGCGACGAGCCGCACGTCGGGGTAGCCGGTGAGGTTGGTCAGGTACTGGGTGGAGATGTTGCCGGCACCGACCAGGCCGACCCCGACCGGCATCACCGGGCCTTGAGGTACTCGACGCTCTGCCGGACCTCGTCGACCGGGTCGATCGCCGCGACGTCGAACTCGACCACCCAGGTGCGGTTCGCCGAGGCGTCCAGGATCGGCGGCAGGTCCATCAGGCCGGTGCCGAGCACGACGTTGGCCGCACCGCTGCGGGAGGGCTGCAGGGGCCCGTCCTTCACGTGCAGGTGGGTGATCCGGTCGCCGTAGGTCGCCAGCAGCGCGGGGACGTCGCGGCCACCGGCGACCGCCCAGTAGGTGTCCACCTCGAGCACGGCCCGGGGGTCGAGCAGCGAGACGAAGTAGTCGTAGGCGGGCACACCGTCGACCTCGGGGGCGAGGAACTCCCAGTCGTGGTTGTGGTACCCGACGGCGATGCCGGCGTCCGCGAAGAGGTCGACGACGCCGTTCAGCGCGTCCGCGATGCCACGGATGCCGTCCGCGGACTGCCACTGGTCCGGGGACGAGGCCGGCTGGAACACGGCGCCCAGGCCGAGTGCCTGTGCGGTCGCCAGCACCTTCTCGGGGTTGCCCGCCATGCCGAAGTCCGGGATGCCGATCAGCCCGGCGTGGGCGCTGCCGGCCTTCAGCCCGTGCGCAGCCAGCGCCTCGGGGAGCCAGTCGAAGTTCTCGATGCCGAAGGGCTCCACCTCGTCCAGGCCCATCGTCGCGAGGGCGGCGAGGGTCGCGTCCCGGTCGGACGTGAGCTGGTCGCGAAGGGTGTAGAGCTGCAAGCTGAGTGTGGCCACAATGCCTCCTGTTGCGGGAAATGATCGCGCTCTCAGCATAGGACAGATAGGATGAACACGCTCTCACCAACCCGAATCGGACCACCTGAATCGGGCGGGAGCCCGTCGATTACGAAGGAGTGATTGTGAGCAAGTTCCGGGTAGGCATCATCGGCGTCGGGTTCATCGGAACCCTCAAGCACCTCGAGGGCCTGGCTGCCAACGCCGACCTGTGCGACATCGTGGGCATCTGCGACCTCGTGCCCGAGCGTGCGGAGAAGGCGAAGGCGAACTACGCCCCCGAGGCCTACACGACCGCCGACTACCACGACATCGTGAACGACCCGGACATCGACGTGGTGTACGTGTGCACGTGGAACGTCAGCCACTGCGAGATCACCTGTGCGGCGCTCGAGGCCGGCAAGCACGTGATGTGCGAGAAGCCGATGGCGGTCTCCGGCGAGGAGGCCCGGCTGATGGTGGAGACCGCGAAGCGGACGCAGAAGAAGCTCACCATCGGCTACCAGAACCGGTTCCGGCAGGATGCGCAGTTCGTGCGGGGCGCGGTGGACGCCGGTGAACTCGGCGAGATCTACGTGGCCAAGGCGCACGCCGTCCGGCGGCGCGGGGTGCCGACCTGGGGCGTGTTCACCGACAAGGAGAAGCAGGGCGGCGGGCCGCTGATCGACATCGGTACCCACGCGCTCGACCTGGCCCTGTGGTACCTGGGCGACTACCAGGTGGAGTCGGTGACGGGGTCGGTGTACTCCAAGCTGCGGGACAAGCCGGAGGGCAACCCCGGTGGCGGCTGGGACCCGGCCACCTTCAGCGTCGAGGACTCCGCGTTCGGCTATGTGAAGCTGGCCAACGGCGCCACGATCTTCCTCGAGGCCGCCTGGGCGCTGAACGACAAGAACCCGCGCGAGGCCGCGGTGACCCTGATGGGCACCGAGGGTGGCGCCGAGATCGAGCGGTCGCCCGAGGGGTACAAGGCCACCCTGAACAAGGTGCTGGCGAACCGGATGATCGTCTCCGGGCCGGACCCCAGCACGCCCGGGTCGGACGGCTTCACGGCGCTCGGCACGCTCGAGACGAAGCAGTGGCTGGAGGCGATCCGCGACGACACCGACCCGCTGGTGCTGCCCGAGCAGGCCGCCGTGGTCACCGAGGTGCTCGAGGCGATCTACGCGTCCGCCGCCTCGGGGGAGACCATCCGCTTCTGACCCACCGGACCGAATCGGGGACGGTTCCGGACTCGGTCCACACCCTCGAGGAGCTCGACCAGCCGAGTGGTGGACCGAGAAAGGAACCGTCCCCAACCTGGTCCACATGACGAGGAAGTACGTCCTGCGGGTGTTCACGCCCGAGAGCTCCTTGCCGTCGAGCATGATCTTCCCCTTCAGCCAGGTGCCGTAGGAGCGACCGAACAGCGAGCGGGCGAGCTCGGTGCGTCCCGCCCCCATCAGGCCGGCGAAACCGACGATCTCACCGCGCCGGAGGTTGACGCTCGACCCCTTGCAGACGAGCCGGTCGGGGATCTCCGGGTGTGCGATCGTCCAGTCCTTCACCTCGAACATCACCTCGCCGATGTTCGGGGTGCGTTCGGGGTAGCGGGAGGTGAGCTCGCGGCCCACCATGCCCCGGATCAGGCGGTCCTCGTCGACGCGCTCCCCCGGCGGGACGTCGATGGTCTCGACGCTCTTGCCGTCCCGGATGATCGTGATCGAGTCGGCCACGGCGGCGATCTCGTTCAGCTTGTGGCTGATCATGATGCAGGTGATGCCGTGGCTCTTGAACTCCCGGATCAGTTCCAGCAGGTGCGCCGAGTCGGTCTCGTTCAGCGCCGCGGTCGGCTCGTCCAGGATCAGCAGCTTCACGTCCTTGCTGATCGCCTTCGCGATCTCGACCAGCTGCTGTTTGCCCACGCCGATGCTCTTGATCTGGGTGTCGGGATCGTCCTGCAGGCCCACATGGTTCATCAACTCACGGGCCTTCTGGCGCGCCCCCACCCAATCGATCCCGAACCGACCGCGCACCTCGTTGCCGAGGAAGATGTTCTCCGCGATCGAGAGCTCGGGGATGAGCGCCAGCTCCTGGTGGATGATCACGATCCCCGCGTGTTCGCTGGAACGGATGTTCGCGAACGTCGCCAGCTTGCCGTCGTAGAAGATCTCGCCTGTGTAGGTGCCGTGCGGGTGCACTCCGGACAGCACCTTCATCAGAGTCGACTTGCCGGCGCCGTTCTCGCCGCAGATGGCGTGGATCTCGCCGCGGTGGACCCGCAACGACGGTGCTCGCCGGCCTCTGCGACCTGCTGAACCCGACCATCCTGATCATCGGCGGCGAGCTGGGTGCGTCCGGCCAGCCGCTGATCGACGACGTGCGGGCGTCGGTCAACCGGTTCGCCCAGCCGTCGACCTCGAGCGCCATCGAGATCGTGGCGGCAGGGCTCGGCCAGCGCGCCGAACTGGTGGGCACGGTGCAACTGGCCGCCACGCTCGCCCGTGCCTGAGCGCGGGCAGGCGAGGTCCGCTGGTCGCTCCCGGGCGCCCGGTTCAGGCTGCCTCGCCGAGCTGGAACTGGATGTCGATGTGGACCGGTGGTCGGTGGCCGGGTACCGGGGGTGAGGTACTGCGGTAGGAGTGTCCGGTCGGGGTCGTGGTGACCACCGTGCCGTCGGGTTCGGGGACAGCCTGCCAGCCGGGGGTCTCTTTGGTCTGGTTGCAGGCTTCGCACAGGCCCTGACCGTTCGCCGCGCTGGTCTCGCCGCCCTGGGCGGCGGGGATGACGTGGTCGGCGTGCCGGACCGGCGCCCCGCACCACGGCGTGCGGCAGTACTGGTCCCGGGCGGTGAGGAAGGCACGCAAACCATCCGGGAAACACCGCTGCTTCGATTCCATCGCCACCAACTGCCCCGTCCGCGGATGCACATACAGCCTGCGCAGCCACGC
>JBDHZJ010000266.1:0-4296 GCA_039811825.1 Propionicimonas sp. | reverse complement strand
GAAGGGCCATCCCGTGCGACGCCGCTCTCGTGTGGCGTGGAGGTTCGCGCGCGCCCTGCGTCCGTGTTCCGTGCGGCAGGCCCGGTATGGCTCGCGCGGCGCGTGGTGAAGCGCGTGCGTTCGGTCAGGTGGCGGGTGTGGTGCGGCGTCCCCGCCGCCCGGTCCCCGAGGGGCCGCGCGGGGTGAGGAGCGGATCCGGCGGCGTGTGGCTTGATTCTGGTTCCCCAGGCGCGGGCTTGTTTTCGGCTTCCGATCCCTGAGGAGCCAGCGGGTGAGGCACGAACCCGGCGGCGTCACGAAGGGCGGCCGTCTGGCGTCCTGTCGGATCAGGCGGGTTCAGTCGGCGAGCAGGAGCGAGCGGAGGCGGTCCCGGTCGGGTGGGCCGAGGCCGGTCTGTGCCAGGTGCCGATCGACCCCGGCGGCGAAGGCGACGACGAGTGGTCGGGTGGTGGAGAGCCAGTAGGCCACCTCGGCCGGACCCCACCCGGATTGGCGGTCAGCGGTGGGCGAGTTGGTCCAGTTGCCGGCCATGGCCTCAACGGACTGGGCGTAGTCGTCGGCGATCACCTCGGGTGCGACACCCGCGTTCGCCAGCAGCAGGGCGGTGACCAGGCCGGTGCGGTCGCGGCCGGCGCTGCAGTGAACCAGAATGCCGGGCTCCGCGGCGGCGATCGCTTCGAGGGTTCGGCGGACCAGGTCCGGCAGGATCCGCAGGTTGTGCGGCCAGTACTCGGGCGAGTCGAGGATCGGGAAGCAGGTCCGGCGGAACTCGGCGTTGTCGTGGTCCTCCACCGGGCTGGGAATGACCTCGATCCCGTCGAGATCGGCGGGGTCTGGTGCCGGGTCGCCGTCCCGCGATCCCACCTCGTAGGCGCAGCGCAGGTCGACGACCGTGCGCAGGCCCCACGACCGGGCTCGTGCCCAGCCGGCCGTCGTCAGGAGCTCCCGACGCGGCCCGCGCGCGATCCTGCCCGAACGGGTCGGGCCGTCGGGCGTCGGCAGCCCACCGAGGTCACGGCAGTTGGGGTAGCCGTCCCAGTCCAGTGTCCGCACCCGGGCACCCTAGCTCGTGGTTCGAGGGCAGGATGCCGGCAACGCACACCCTCGGTGGTTGGAGGCGGTGACGTGCCGATCGGGGCGTACCGCTCAGCGCTTGGTGAACCGGAACGCGATGAATGCCGGCTCGCGCTCGAGCTTGTCGTGAACTTCCGGGTACTCGGCCTGCATGGATGGCGCCGGGCGGGGTTCCACCAGTGCATCGACGACGAACCCCGCTGCGAAGAAGTCATCCAACACCGCCGACAGCGGTGCTCGCCGGTACGTGACGTCCCAATCGTCGTGCCAGGTCTCGGAGACCAGCTCGTCGCTGAAGTAGCTGCCGCCCAGCCTCAGCCAGTCGGAGGTCGGGTGGACCGTGGAGACGAGGAGGTGGCCGTCGTCGGCGAGCACGCGGTGCAGCTCGCCCAGCGTCACCGGCGGGTGAGGGAGGTGATGGAGCACCAGCGCCATCACGATGCGATCGAACTCCCCGCTCCCGGCCCAGCTGAGCGGCTCACTCAGGTCATGGACGCGGAACTCGCCCGCCTCGCTGCGCTCGCGAGCGATCCTGATGAGCTCTGTGCTCGCGTCGATCCCCACCACGGAAGCGCCCCGGGCGGTGAGTTCCGCGGCATACAGCCCGGATCCGCAACCGGCGTCGAGAATCCGGAGCCCGGCCACCGGTCCCAGCAGTTCGAGCAGCGAGGGCCGGTCGTAGTGGGCGTTGTACGCGCTCACCCGGGCATGGCTGTCGAAGGCTTCAGCGAACGCGTCGTAAGTGGTCACAGCCACAGAATCCCAGATGCCGGAGGGGCGGGTCTCAGGCCAGCGCGACGAGCACTGCCTCGGTGATGCCATTCGCGTCCGGACGGTCGGCGACCGCGGCGACGTCCAGGCCCCGTTCGCGGGCGACGGCCGCGGAGGAAGGCCCGAGGGCGACGACCGTCGGACCGGGGAGACCCGCGGAGGCCACAGCGGCGCGGACGACGGAGCCGGCGGTGACCACGAAGGCGGCGAAGGCCCCGGAGTGCCAGCGCTCCACGACGTCGTCGGGAAGCGGCAGGGCCACGGTCTGGTAGACCGCGACGTTGCGTACCTCCCAACCTTTCGCGGTCAGACCTGCGCTCGGTTCGGAGGAGTGGTCTGCGGCCCCGGGGATCAGGACCCGGCCCGGGCCGTCGGGGAAGGCTGCCACCAGTGCCGCTCCGCCCCCGGGGTCCGCGACCAGGTCGGGCGTGATGCCGGCCGCGGTCAGCGCCGCCGCAGTGGCCGGTCCGACCGCGGCCACCCGGACGTGGGCGTGCGGACCGCAGTGGTCGAGGCCGACCGCCTGCAGCGCGTCCACCGTCCGCCCGGACGTCACCACGAGCCAGTCCCAGCCCTCGGCGAACACGGCCGCGAGTTCCGTGACCGGCAGCGGCGCCCTCCTGGTGAACTCCGCCTGCACGACCTCGGCGCCCGCAGCAGTGAGCGCCTCGACCGTGCCGACGGGCGCCCGCTTCGGCACCAGCACCGTCCGCCCGTCCAGCGGCTTCGGCTTGCTCGCGCCGAGGTCGACCAGCTCCGCGGCGCCCGCCCCCAGCAACTGCTCGGCCACGCGGGTACCGAGCTCGATCGCGGCCTGTTCGGTGGCGCGGGCCAGGTCCCGGTGCGGCTCCGCGATGGCGGTGGTGACAGCAGGGAGCGCTGTCGACGCGGACTCCCGGAGCCGGCGCGAGCCATCCGCGGACACCACGACCGCGGTGAGGCTGAGTTCCCCGTCGGACCCGATCGCGTGGGCGGCCACGGGCGCCGCACAACCAGCTTCCAACCGGGCCAGCACCGCCCGCTCGGCCAGCGCAGCCGATCGGGTCGGCGGGTCGTCGAGCCGACCGAGCGCTTCCAGGAGTTCCGCCGACGCGTCGGCCCGGCACTCCACCGCGAGCGCCCCCTGGGCAGGGGCCGGCAGGAACTCGTCCGGGTCGAGCCGCTCGGTGATCGAGGCTTCCAGCCCGAGCCGGCGCAGCCCGGCCGCCGCGAGCAGCACCGCGTCGAGGTCATCGGACGCCCGGCGCAGCCGCGTCTCGACGTTGCCCCGGATCGCCACCACCTCCAGGTCGGGACGCAGGGCCAGCACCTGTGCCGCCCGCCGTGGCGAACCCGTACCCACCCGGGCACCCGTGGGCAGCCCGGCGAGATCCAGGCCGTCGCGCGCGCAGAGCGCGTCCGCGGGGTCCTCCCGCGGCGGCACCGCTCCCAGCACCAGCCCCTCGGCCGGCTCGGTCGGCAGGTCCTTGAACGAGTGGACGGCGAGGTCGGCCTCCCCGGCCAGTACTGCGGCCCGCACCGCGCCCACGAACACCCCGGCTCCGCCGAGGCTCGCCAACGGGGCCGACGTGACGTCGCCGTGCGTGGTCACCTTCACCAGTTCGACGTCGTGCCCGAGCGCGCGCAGCGCGTCCGCCACCGTGCCGGACTGCGTCCAGGCCAGCGTCGAGCCCCGGGTGGCCAGGCGGAGTTTCACCGCGACGGGTCCTGCGCCACGCCGGCCACGACCGGGGCCTCCCGGCGCGGGTTCGCGCAGCAGGTGCCGAAGCAGAACTGGCCGGGCCCGGGCTCGGGCGATCCGGTGCGTAGTTCCTCCGCGATCCGGCCGGCCAACGCGGCCACGAACGTCGGGTGGGTGCCCACCGTCGGCGTCCGCACCAGCCGGACGCCCAGCTCCGCGGCCGTCTGCCGGGCCTCGGTGTCGAGGTCCCAGATGACTTCCATGTGGTCGGAGATGAACCCGATCGGCGCCAGCACCACATCCGTCGCCCCGGCCGCCGCGAACTCGCGCACGGCGTCGTTCACGTCCGGCTCCAGCCACGGCATCGCGGGCGGACCGCTGCGCGACTGGAAGACCAGCTCCCACGGCTTCGTGATCCCGGTCGCGGCGGCGATCCCGTCCGCCACCTGCTCGGCCACCCAGCGGTGCTGGGCCACGTAGCCGTCCCCGGCCGGCCCGGCGGTACGCGCCATGGGCGTGGGGATCGAGTGCGTGGTGAAGACCAGCCGCGTGCTGTCCGCGGCCAGGTCGAGGTCGTCGGGCAGGCAGCCCAGGAGCAGTTCGGTGATGGTGGCGGCGAACGCCGGCAGGTCGTGGAACGGCCCCAGCTTGCGCACGTCCAGCTCGAGCCCGGTCGCCTCCAGCGCCAGGCCGAGGTCCTCCCGGTACTGCCGGCAGCTCGAGTACCCCGAGTACGCGGACGTCGCGACCGCCAGCAGCCGCCGGTGCCC
>JBDHZJ010000265.1:0-4309 GCA_039811825.1 Propionicimonas sp. | reverse complement strand
AGGTTGTGCAGCGCCGTGGGTCCGCCGGCCCACCAGGGGATGATGTGGTGGGCGTGGCAGGCCTGGGGTGGTTTGTCGCATCCGGGGAAGGCACAGCCGCCGTCGCGTTGTTCGAGGGCGGCGCGGATGGGTGGTGTGACGAGGCGTTCGGCGCGTCCGACGTCGAGGATCTCGGAGTGTCCGCCGAGCACGATGGGGAGGATGTCGGCGTCGCAGAGCAGTTGCCGCGCGGTGCTCGCGGGCAGGGGCTGGCCGTTGCGGGTGAGGTGGGCGCCGAGGCCGTTGTCGAGGCACTGTTTGAGTAGTTTGTCGTAGGACAGGGTGACCACGATCCGGGGCCGGTCCCCGGCCAGGTTCGGGGCGAGGGCGTCCTGGTTGTGCCGGTTGACCATTGCGACCAGGGCGTCGGCCCGGTGCATGGCGGGGCTGGTCTGTTCGGTGAGTGGGTCGAGCCGGTCGAGGGCGCGTTTCTCGGCCTCGGCGTAGGCGTCGATGATGGTGATGAACGGTTCGGCCTGGGCGACCGGCAGGCTGCCGCGGATCAGGACGGAGCCGTCGCCGTCTCCGGCGAACTCCAGGTAGCGGCGGGTCTGGGCGCGGCGTTGTTGCTGTTCCAGGCGTTCGGCTTCGAGTGCTTCGGCGGTGTCGGGGGAGAGGACTTCGAGCGGGTGGCTGGTCAGGCGGCGGAGTTCGGCGCTGTTGTGGGTCTCGGCGAACCCGACCATGAGTTCCTGCGCCTCGGTGATGGTCTGGGTGGGGAAGTCGTCGGGGAGTTCACGCAGTACGGACGTGATCGCTTCGGCCTGGGCTGGCAACACCTGCCCGGTCGCGGCGGCCTCGCCGACGACCTGGAAGCGCTGGAGCTCTTGGCCGGCTTTGAGGAGTCGTCGGGCTTCGCGCGGGGTCAGGTTCCCGGCGTCGGCCAGCCAGGTGGTGGTGGAGGTCTTGTGCTCGCGCCAGGCGACCTCGTCGGTCTCGATCCCGGCCAGCAGTGCGGCTTGCCAGGCGTGCAGGCGGGCGTCCAGCCGGAGCGACGCGAGCGCCAGGTCGAGTTGTTCGCGGTCTGACGGGAGTCGGAGCCGGCCGTCGGTGAGGGCGTCCAGGGCGGCGCCGATCACGGCCAGCAACTCGCTGTCCGTCCGGTGTTCGAACCCTGCCTCCATGACCCCAACGCTAGAGACCGCCTCTGACACTTTCCCGGCCGCCAACCCGTTATCCACAAGGGAATTCAAAGTCGTACAGATATCCACAGGCGCAGCCCGGAGCCTTGACAAAGAGGGCGGCGACGGCGCGGTGCGGGCAGAGGCTGAGTAGCTGCCTTGAGGCCGACCGGGGCAGCCTGGGCCGGTGGGCCGGACGCAGAAGCGCTTCATTGTGTGGCATTCGGTCCCAAAGGGCCTCCAAACACCAGAACAAGTCCGTCAATGGCTGGTCAGCGTGCTCCCCGAAACCGAGCGACTTGTTCGAGAACACCTTCCGCGCAAGTCGAAGGCGTACCCGGCAGGAGCGCTGGCTGACGAGGTGGCTTCGCTCCGACGCCACCTCCGAGGCCCCTTGAACTGACCACGCAAACCGCGGCATTTAGGTCGTGCTCGGGTGCCGGCCAGTCGAAAGGCTGCCCTCGCACACCGCCATGATCGTGAGGTTGTGGCCGCTTCAGGCAGCTTATGAGCGGCCGAGCCGGCGGCCGATCGCGTTCTGGCCGCTCGACGCAGCTTATGAAGCGGCTCAGAGCGCGCAATAGCTGCTTCACGCGGCCATAGGGTGGCCGGGTTGCCTGCAAACTGCCCCAATACCTGCTTCACGCGGCCACAACGACGCCCGAGTGGCAACAGCGACGGCACGAGAACATCCTGCATTCGGCCATGATCGAGCGTTGGCGACGATACTTCGAAAGGCGCAGTGCGGAGCAGGCTCGACAAACCGAGACCCGCCGGGTTCTTCGCGCGGGCGCGGCGCGAACGGCCTCGGCGCGCCGTGACAGGATGGCGCCATGGCCGACCCGGTGCACACAGTTGCCGCCACGATCACCGGGGACGACGCCGCCGGCGTCCTCACCCGACTGCTGGACGCGATCGCATCCGACGACGTCGAGATCCTCGACCTGGAGCAGACGGTGGTCCGCGGCCGGCTCAGCATCGGGCTGCTCCTTGGCCTACCCCCGGACGGCTTCGCGCGGCTCGAGGACCGGCTCGCCGGCACCTGCGCCAGGCTCGGGCTCGCGATCACGATGTCCGAAGGCATCGGCGACAACCCGCCGCGGCGGAACCGGGCGATCGTGACCGTCCTCGGCCAGCCCCTGCTGACCCGGCACGTCGCGCTCGTCACGAACGTGATCGCGGAACTGGGTGGCAACATCGACCGCTCCCGGCGCCTGTCCCGCACCCCGCTGACCAGCCTCGAGCTGTGGGTGTCGCGGGTGGACGCCGGCGTGCTGCGTCCGGCCCTCGCGAAGGCCGCGGCCGAGGGCGGGGTGGACGTCTCGGTCTCCCCGGCAGGCATCGGACGGCGCGGTCGCCGCCTCGTCGTGATGGACGTCGACTCGACCCTGATCCGCGACGAGGTGATCGAACTGCTCGCCGCCCGCCACGGGTGCGAGGCCGAGGTGCGCGACATCACCGAGCGGGCGATGCGCGGTGAACTCGACTTCGAACAGAGCCTGCGTGAGCGGGTGCGCCTGCTCGCCGGCCTGCCGGTGGAGGCGGTGGACGCGGTGCGCGCCGAGATCCGGCTGACCCCCGGCGCCCGCACGCTGGTCGAGACGCTGAAGGACCTCGGGCTGTCGATCGGCGTGGTCTCCGGCGGCTTCATCGAGATCGTCGGGCCGCTGGCCGCCGACCTGGGCATCACCTACGCGCACGCGAACCGCCTCGACGCCGCCGACGGCCGGCTCACCGGCGGCCTCGTCGGCCCGGTGGTGGACCGCGCGGCCAAGGCCGCCAAGCTCCGCGAGTGGGCGGGCCTGGAACGGCTGCCGCTCACCCGCACCGTCGCCATCGGGGACGGCGCCAACGACCTCGACATGCTCGCCGCGTCCGGCCTCGGCATCGCCTTCAACGCCAAGCCGTCGGTGCGGGCGTCCGCCGACACCGCGCTCAGCCTGCCCTACCTCGACGCCGTGCTGTTCCTGCTCGGCCTCTCCCGCGAAGAGGTCGAGGACGCCGCCGCGGCGCGGAGCGAGTGATCGGCGGGGCGGCCGTCGTCGTCACTCATCCGAGGCCGTGAGTTCGCGCGTCCGGAGCGCCGCCAGCCTCAGGTCGCGCCAGTCCCGGACGGCGAGGTGCACTGCGCCAACGAGCTGGCCGAGGTCGCCGTCCGCCACGACGAACACGTCGTCGACCACCGAATCGGGCGGAGCGTCCTCGTCGTAGCAGTCGTGCCAGGCCAACTCGAGCAGGTCGAGCAGTTGCGAGACCGCGTCGACGTCGCCGGGGAACTCGGCGCGGATCCTGGTGGCCTGCTCCGCTCGCCGCGCTGCTCGCCCGATCGCCATGCGGCGAGCCTAGCGATTCGCCCGCGCGCCTCAGTCGTCGTCGGCGGACGCCGCCGGCGGCTGCGTCCCGGTGGCCGCGGGCTCCGGGACGTCCGGCGTCGGCGAGGCGGGTGAGGACGGCACGGGCGCCAGCCGGTCGGCGTCCACCGCGGCGTCGCCGTGGGCCCGCTCCCAGGCCCGGGCGTAGCGCGTGCCCACGAACAGCAGCAGCAGGCCGACCGCGAGGAACGCACCGACCCGCGCGATCGCGTCCAGCACGCCCAGGTCGAGCAGGAACAGCTTCGCGACGGCGAGCGCGGAGATCGCCAGCGCCAGGTGGAGCCATACGTCCTCGTGCTCCTTCGCGGCGAGCCCGCGGCGCAGGAAGACCGCGCACAGCACCATCCAGGCGCTGGTGACCACGGCCTGTCCGGTCTGGTAGCCCGCCGCGGGGTTGCCGGCGTGCCCGCCGATCCAGGTGCCCATGATGATCACCGCGACCGAGCCCATCAGGATCGCGAGCGCCCACGACAGGTAGAGCAGCCACGGCTGGATCGTGCCCACCCAGCGCCGGGTGGCCAGGGTGGTGAGCACGACGGCCGCGATGCCGGCCAGCGACTGCAGGATCTGCTCGGGGCCGGCGGCCTCCGCCGCCCGCTGGCTGAGCAGGGTGGCCACCTGCGGGACCCACGCGACCAGGCCCACGACGGCCAGCAGGCCGCCGACGATGAAGTTGACCGCCGACCTCGTCCGGGACGCGACCGCCAGGTACACCGTCCCCATCGCCGGCGTCAGGACGCCGATGTAGCGCTGCTCGGTGAGGGTGAAGACCGCCAG